>JBEPXR010000203.1:0-5013 GCA_041641775.1 Desulfobia sp.
TGGTTATGATCATGGCCTGAGAACTGTGAAAAACGGCGGGATACTTGGCGGGCTTATCAGAGCCTTCCGGCACGGAGATCAGGACGATGCGGCAATGCTCCCCCAGGTCGAAGGTGGCGGGACAGACCAGGTTGCCGACATTTTCTATAAAGATGAGATCATAACGGCCGCCCTGCTCTTCCAGAGCGTGCAGCCCCTTGTGGACCAGGGGAGCGTCGAGATGGCAGGCTCCGCCGGTAGTCAGCTGAACCACGGGAACTCCTTTGGCCCTGATCCGATCGGCATCCCGTTCGGTTTCAATGTCGCCTTCTATAACCCCTATCCTCAGCTGATCAGCCAGCAACTCGATGGTCTTTTCCAGGAGGGTGGTCTTCCCAGAGCCGGGACTCGATATCATATTGACAGCGACCGCTCCCATGGCTTCTATGTGCTCCCTGTTGCTTCGGGCCGCTCTTTCATTGGCAGCCAGCAGACTTTCATGAACCTCGACCGTCTGAATCTTTCCGGCACCGCTCTTCCCTCCCGAAGAAGGGCTTTTACATCCGCACGCATCACACATTTTCTTCTCCTGTACTGCCTTAAGGGGGCATGGGTACTAATCTCAACCTACAACTTACAATGCATAACGTATAACTTACACCATCTCCACCTGCAGGAGAACCAGCTGGTCCCCCCCTTCGGGCATCATCCCCCCAGTCCCGCATTCGGGGCAGACTGCGGACAAAGCCGGCACCTGACCTTCCGCCAGGAAGCCGCAGTCGCTGCACCTGCTGTTCTGCTCCGGGGAAACTACTTCGAGCTCGGCCTGCCGGCACAGTTCGTGCTCGGCTGCCAGTACTTCAAAGCCGAATCTGAACGAATCTATAACAATGCCTGAACGCGGTCCTATTTCGACTTTCACTTTCAGGACCCGGCCCGCCTCATTCTCCACGGCCAATCTCTCCAGCTGCCGCAGAAGGCCCTGAACCAGAGACAGTTCATGCATCGAGCCACTCTTTCAACCGATTTTCCACCATATCGGCGACAACTTCAACCTTCGGGGCCAGCAGCTCGGAAAGCTCCACCCCGGCTTCCAGTTCCGAAGGCACCACACCGATGAATTCGACCACCGCCGGACACCGGCCCCGGAGTTTACAGATACTCATAATTTCAAGGAAACCAAGTTGATGGGGTGACATCCGCAGCTGCAGGTTACCGGCCTGCAGGGCTTTGCCGTCTAAAGTGTGTATCGTCCCCGGCGGGCTGTTGAGGGCAAGTACGTCGACGACAATCAGCCGATCACATTCTTCCAGAACTGGAGCCATATACATACCGGCGGTTCCACAGTCCACCATATCTACTTCACCAGGAAACAAATTTCTTCGTTCCAGATTCTGAATGACGTGGACCCCGAATCCCTCGTCTTTCAGAAGAAGGTTCCCTATGCCAATAACGGTTACTTTCATAGTCGGTGCAGGCTGAGTGTTATAAATTATGGGCCGCAGACCGCAAACGTCTGCCGCTACATCCCATAATAGTAAAGTGTTAAAAAAAAAGCGATGGCGGAAATACTCTCCACACCATCGCTTTTTTGCTCATACCTGTTGCGGTTTTCAACGCAAGGTTACAATCAGGTACGGAACCTGTTTACGGCATAACCGTGACAGTTCAGGTTTCTACATCTCTTAGAAGAGTCCCCTGACCTTGCCGGTATCGGTATCCACATCTATTCTGCGGTAGGCAGGATCGGAACCGGTGCCCGGCATCAGGCTGATGGTTCCGGCCACCGGAACCACAAACCCTGCGCCCTTGTAGGTCAGAATGTCCCTGATCGGCAGGGTCCAGCCCTTGGGCACCCCTTTGAGCTTGGGATCATGGGACAGGGAGAGATGGGTCTTCACCATGCAGGTCCCCATCTCCTTCATGTCAGGATCCTGCTCCAGCCTCTTCAGCTTGGCCTGGGCTTCAGGGGTATAGCTCACTCCGTCAGCGCCGTAGACTTCCTTGGCGATCAGTTCCACCCTCTTTTCCAGGGGGGCATCCAGGTCGTAAAGGAACTTGAACTGGTTTTCCTCCTCGCAGGCGTCAACCACGGCATCGGCAAACTCCAGGGCTCCTTCGCCTCCGTGTTCCCAGTGCCGGGAGAGGGCGACCCGGGCTCCGGCATCCTCACACAGACGGCGGACCGCCTTGATTTCATTGTCGGTATCGGTGTAGAAGGCGTTGATGCAGACAACCGGGTTGATCCCCGCCTTCTTGACGTTTTCGATATGGTGAATGAGGTTCTTGCAGCCTTCTTCGACCCAGCCCACGTTTTCGCCTTTATACTCTTCAGGCATGGGCTTGCCGGGTACCGGGATAGGGGCGCCGCCATGGCACTTGAGGGCCCGGATGGTGGCGACCACAACGGCGCAGTGGGGCTTGAGACCGCTGAACCGGCACTTGAGGTTCCAGAATTTCTCAAACCCGATATCAGCGCCGAAGCCGCTCTCGGTGACCGTGTAGTCAGCCAGCTTGAGGCCCACCCGGTCGGCGATGATCGATGACTGGCCGATGGCGATGTTGGCGAAGGGGCCGGCATGAACCAGACAGGGCTGACCTTCCAGGGTCTGCATGAGGTTGGGATTGATGGCCTTGACCATCCAGGCGGTCATGGCGCCGTCGACTTCCAGGTCGGCGGTGGTGATGGGCCGGTCCTGGCGGTCGTAGGCCACCACGATCTTGCCGATCCGTCTTCTCATGTCCTCCAGGTCAGTCGCCACGGAGAGGATAGCCATGATCTCCGAGCTCACCGCGATATTGAAGCGGGACTGCATGGGGGTACCGTTCATCTTGTTGTCGCCAAGTCCTATGGTGATGTCCCGCAGGGCCTGGGCGCAGAAATCGATGATCCAGGCGAACTCCACCTTCTTGGGATGGATGTCCAGGCGCTTGAGGTTACGCTTGGCCAGCTGCTCGTCGGTATAGTTGTTCTCGTGCTGCATTCTGGAGGTCAGGGCGACCATGCCCAGGTTATGGGAATTCATGATATCGTTGATATCACCGGTGAGTCCCAGGGAAAAGGGAGTCAGCGGGATGCACTGGGCCAGGCCGCCGCCTGCGGCGCTGCCCTTGATGTTCATGGTCGGGCCGCCGGAGGGCTGGCGGATAGCGCCGATAACCGACTTGTTTCTCTTGCCCATCCCCTGAACCAGGCCCATGGCGCAGGTGCTTTTGCCCTCTCCCAGGGGAGTCGGGGTGATGGCGGTCACGTCGATGTATTTGCCGTCCGTCTTGCTTCCCTGGCGTTCGAGGATCTTCTTGTAGTCCAGTTTGGCCACATAGTGGCCGTGGGGCAGCAGTTCTTCCTTTTTAAGACCGAGTTCATCCGCCATGTCGTAGACTGTGCGCATGTCCTTTTCCGCGTCTTCGGCGATTTCCCAGTCAGCATGTTTGGTTGGATCCAAAACCATAAATCTCCTCCTTAGTAAATGTTAACAATTTATAGGCATATACCATTATCAATTACCTTATGGATCGCGGGGCAGTCCCGATCCAGCCGGAAAGGAGGATCGGGCAGCGGCAATTACCGGTGGAATCCCGGCTGGTACCTCCGGGGGAGGATATGCTGCCTGTAAATGATTTTACCAAGACTATTCAGGCACATAGAAGCAGGGAGCGGTAATTGTCCTTTTTATTGAGATGAAGACAATACCAGAAAAATGATTAACTTTCTACTGTCAAGTAATCAAAAATGCCAGGGAACTTGGCTTTCAGATCAGCAAGGAGTGGATTCATCACTTCGCGCATGGAAGGATCCGCTCCTTTCGAGGTGCGCAGACGGAGGATGTGGAGCCACTCCAGAAGGTTGGCGTAGACAATTATTTCCGTCTTGCAGGAGTTGGGCAGAACGGTCCGGGCTGCCTGGGGAGTCGAGGTTTTCAAGAGCTCCAGATAGATTTTTTCAGTCTCTGCCATGGCCTTCTCCCACTCTTCGTACTCCGGGCTCCCCTCCTCAAAGAACATAGGCTTGATGAAGGTAACCTGGCTGCCGAATTTTTCGTTGCTGTAACGGCAGTAGCGCTGGCTTTCCTGGAGGAAACTGCAGGGCCGGTGGCGGACGATTTCGTGGCTGACCGCCCGATTGACCGTGAGTTTCACCGCGATATACCGGTGCTTGGCCTTCAGATCGGGGGAAAAACGGTCAACTTCTTCCAGAGGTATTTTTCTCACCTCTATGCCCTGCTGGGGGAGAAGGCCGTGCCGGGGCTGAAGGTCTTCGAAAAAAAGAGGGTATCTGCCGGCCAGAAATTCAGTGGCAGCCTTGACGATTTTCAGTTTGCCGTGATCAATATAGAGTTCCCGAAAAGCCCGCATGGAGCCGGTAATCAACAGCTTCTTTTTTTCGGGACGGTCAATCTGGAAAAATTTGGGCTGAGCGGCAAAGAATCTGCTTGCCTGCGATTCGATATCCACTTCTATTTCCAGGGTCACCACCGCCATCTCCACCACCGAATTATGGCCGTGCTTGACAATTTTTCTAATGAACTGGGGCGCCGATTCCTCACTAATCTTATCTTCACTCTTGTAACAGAGGCGGCCGCATCTCTCTATTCGGATCGCCGGGCTCTCGGCGTCCAGGTCTTCCATGATCTCCCAGGAGGGGGGAAGGACTTTCACTTGTTTACCTCTTCAGAGCAGGGTTCAGGTTGTCGGAATGTTTTTCATTATGAAGGCCGGACAAACCGGTTTGGCCGGTCTACTGTATCGTTTTTGAGAGAATATGGCAATTGATATCAAGAAGTGGCTGTTTTTCGATATCATACCTCCCGACCCATTGTAATCTATCCCTCCATAGCAACAGGTCCGGCTGAAATTCCAAATAACAAATACCAAGTGCCAAACAAATTTCAATTACCGAAATACGAAATACCAAGCAAGAGCCTCTGTAAGCCGTTTGTAATTTGATATTCGGATTTCCGATTTTATTTGTTATTTGGTGCCTGGTAATTGAGATTTTGTTGGTGGACACTGGCCATGCCGTAGGAGCCCACC
>JBEPXR010000204.1:0-4964 GCA_041641775.1 Desulfobia sp.
TCCATATCTTTCCTTGATATCCTGACATTCCTCCCGGATAATCTGCTTTACCAGATCATCATCCCGGAGAACCTTTTCGAACCATTCTATCTGCTTGAGAAGTTCTTCCAGTTCCTTGATTATCTTCTCCCTTTCCAGACCGGTGAGTTTCTGCAGCCGCATATCCAGTATGGCCTGGGCCTGAATCTCGGTCAAATCGAATCGCGTCATCAGCCCCTGGTTGGCCTCTGCCGGGTTCGCCGATGTTTTAATCAGCTCCACCACTTCGTCCAGGTTATTCAGCGCGGTATTCAGGCCCTCCAGGATATGGGCCCGGGCCCGGGCTTTTTTCAGATCATGGGCGGTTCTCCGATAAACCACACTCTTGCGGTGAAGAATGAAGTTTTCCAGGATCTGTTTGATATTCAACACTTCGGGCTTGTTGTTGACTATGCTCAAAAAGATGATTCCGAAGCTTTTCTGGAGTGGGGTCAGCTTGAAGAGCTGGTTAATAACGACATCGGCTATTTCGCCTTTCTTCAGCTCGATGACAATCCGCATGCCATGCCGGTCCGATTCATCCCTGACTTCTGAGATACCCTCTATCTTTTTCTCTTTCATGAGCCAGGCGATCTTTTCGATCAATTTGGCCTTGTTCTGCAGATAAGGTATTTCCGTAAAGACAATCCGCTCCCTGTCTCCCTTATCCATCTTCTCGACATGCTCCCTGGCTCTCATCAGCACACTGCCCCTGCCGGTCTCAAAGGCTTCTCTTATGCCGGCCCGGCCGCAGATAAATCCTCCGGTGGGAAAATCCGGTCCTGGTATATATCCCAGAAGATCATTGACCGTGATGTTGGGATCATCGATCATGTTTATGAGTCCATCCATGACTTCGGAAAGATTATGGGGTGGGATATTGGTAGCCATACCAACGGCTATACCGGCGGAACCGTTTATCAGCAGATTGGGGATTCTGGTGGGAAGAACTATGGGCTCGGTCAGGGTGTTGTCGTAATTCGGGGTGAAATCAACCGTATCCTTATCCAGATCGGCAATCACCTCCTGATCTATTCGGGTCATCCGCGCTTCAGTATAGCGCATGGCCGCAGGAGAATCACCGTCGATGGAGCCGAAATTACCCTGGCCATCCACCAGGGGGTAGCGCATGGAAAAATCCTGGGCCATTCTGACTATGGTGTCATAGGCCGCGGTGTCACCATGGGGATGGTATTTACCTATAATGTCACCGACAATACGGGCTGATTTCAGATACGGTCTGTTATGGTAATTGCTCAGTTCCCTCATGGCATAAAGGGTCCGGCGATGAACCGGTTTCAGTCCGTCCCGGACATCGGGCAGCGCTCTGCCGATAATGACGCTCATGGCATAGTCAAGATAAGACTTTTTGAGCTCTTTCTCTATACTTATGGTAAGGGGTTGCCCCTCTGTGCTGGTATTGTCTTCCATGTTTATATTGTCTTATGAGTCAGAATTTTTTTAAGCCAGTGGATTTGATTGACCGTTAAATGTCCAGTTCAGTTACCTCAAGGGCATGGGTGGTAATAAATTCACGCCGGGGTTCCACCTTATCCCCCATAAGGGTGGTAAAGATGTCATCTGCTTTTTCCGCATCATCTATGGAAACCTGTACCAGTCTGCGAATCTCCGGATCCATGGTGGTGTGCCAGAGCTGTTCGGCGTTCATCTCCCCCAAACCCTTGTAGCGCTGGAAGGAATATCCCTTGAATCCTTCATTCCGTAGTTTTTCCAGAAGTTCCAGCCAGTCTGCCGCTTCAGTTTCTTTTTCGCCCTCCCGAAGTATAAATTCGGTGCCCAGATATTCTTTGACCTTGGGGAAAACTTTAAGTGCTGACCTGTATTCCGGTATGAGCGGGATATGGGGGCCTACGGTTATGAAAAGATGGGCCCTGTCCTTCAAAGCGGCATCAAATTCATAGCAGTTCGTTTTCCAGCGGCACGATCGGATACTTCCCACTATCATGCCTTCATCTTTCAACTTTTCTCTGAGAGTTCTGATGAAATCTTCATCAGCGAACTGATCTGCAGAATTGACCCCTTCTGACAGCAGAAAATTCACCACTTCCTCATTCAGGTTGCTGTATTGGAGATACGTTATCAGCCTTTTATAGTAGGTAAGCTGCTGAAGCAGGAGGATGAGGTCGTTGCCGGTAAGTTCAGTCTTCTCCCCTGTTTTGAGAGTGAATCTTTCACTTACCAGGGAGAAGAGATGATTGTTCAACTCCTCATCATCACCGAAAAAATTCTCTTTTTTTCCTTTACCGAGACGATAGAGCGGGGGTTGAGCTATATAGAGATGGCCGTTTTCTATCAGGGAGACCATATTCCTGTAAAAAAAAGTGAGCAGGAGAGTTCGTATATGCGCACCATCAACATCGGCATCTGTCATTATGATTATTTTGTTGTACTTGAGGTTCTCCAGGTCAAAATCATCCTTCCCGATTCCAGTACCGAGCGAGGCTATGATCTGCTTTATTTCTTCGCTGGAAAGAATTTTATCAAATCGGGCTTTTTCTACATTCATAATTTTACCGCGCAAAGGAAGAATAGCCTGGAATTTTCGGTCTCTTCCCTGCTTGGCACTGCCGCCTGCCGAATCACCCTCAACCAGAAATATCTCTCTTTCCTCCGGTTTCTTACTCTGGCATTCGGCGAGCTTGCCGGCCATCATAATATCGGCTCCACCCTTTTTTCGGGTCAGATCTTTGGCCTTGCGGGCCGCCTCTCTGGCTCTGGCCGCATCCACCGCTTTCATCAGTATCTTTCTGGCTTCCTGGGGATGATTTTCCAGGTAGATAGTCAGATTTTCATTACAGACCGATTCGACAATGGTTTTGACCTCACTGTTTCCGAGTTTGGTTTTGGTCTGCCCCTCAAACTGGGGATTGGGAACGCGAACTGAAATGATGCAGGTGATTCCCTCCCGGACATCATCGCCGCTCATCTTTGCCCGCATATTTTTGGGAATTATATCATCGCTGGCATAGCGGTTCAGACATTTGGTCAGGGCGCCTCTGAAACCGGTGACGTGGGTTCCCTGTTCCCTGGTGTTTATATTATTGACAAAGGAAAATATTCGTTCGGAGAACCCGTCGTAGTATTGAAAAGCCACTTCAACCTGAACGTTTTCCTTTTCACCTTGTAAGTAAATAGGTTCTTCGTTAATTGTTGTCCGTTTACGGTTGAGATATTTAACGTAGGAGATTATTCCCCCTTTTTCCTGGATTTCGTCTTCAGCTCCGCTTCTTTCGTCTTTGAGAAGTATCTTTACGCCATGATTCAAAAAAGCAAGTTCGTGGAGACGCTGCTTGATTACCTCATAGTCGAATTCAGTGGTTTCGGTGAATATCTCTGGATCGGGTTTGAAAGTTATTATACTTCCGTTTTTATTGGTATCACCTATTTCCTTGATATCATCATCTCTGATTCCCCTGGAATAGGTCTGGAGATAGACTTTGCCGTTTCGTTTTATCTCAGCCCGGGCCCAGCTGCTCAAGGCATTGACCACGGATATGCCGACCCCGTGGAGACCGCCTGACACTTTGTAGGTGGAATGATCGAACTTCCCCCCGGCGTGGAGGGTGCACATTACCAGTTCCAGGGCTGATACTCCTTCGGTGGGATGCATTTCCACCGGAATCCCCCGGCCGTTGTCTTCCACGGTGACCGAGTTGTCTTTATGAATCGTCACCCGTATGTAAGAGCAGTGACCGGCCAGGGCCTCATCTATACTGTTGTCAACGATCTCATAAACCAGATGATGGAGTCCGGATCCGGATGTCGATCCTATATACATGGAAGGCCTCTTTCGTACTCCCTCAAGGCCTGACAGTACCTTTATCTGTTCTGCACCGTAGTCGTTTTTTACCATTTTTATGTTTTCCGGGTAACTGTTTTAATCTTTACTTAGGGTGAGTTACTTTTTTTAACCCTTACAACTCCATGGGCATGATCAGGCAGAGATAGTCCGCTTCCTCTTCAGAACGAATGAGACAGGGATAACTTTGGCCATTTATGATAATTTTCACCTTTTCGCTGGTTATCGCCTGCAGCCCTTCGACAAAAAAGCGGCCGTTAAAACCAAGCTCCATCTCTTCACCTTTGAATTCTATGGGAATTTCTTCCTGGGCACTGCCTATATCCATACTCTGTGAAGAGAGTATCAAGGTGTTATTTTTCAAGGTCCATTTAACCACGTTGTAATTATCTTCGTTAAAGAGGTTCATTCTGCGAATGGAACTTAAGAGGGTTTGTCTGTCGATTTCAAAATAGCTTTCCATGTTAACTTTATCGATAAGGCTATTGAAGTTTGGAAAGTCTCCGTGCATCAATCTGATGATAAGAAGAGATTCGTCACTTTGAAGAACAGCCTGTTTGTCGGTGAGACCCAAAAATATGTCCTCTCTGTTTTCACAAAATTTGCGAATTTCCTGGGCTCCTGACTTAGGAATAAATGTTTTCTGGGTCAGTTCAAACGGGGTGAGATCATACTCGGTTCGTTTTTCTGCCAGGGAAAGGCGGTGACCGTCCGAGGAAACCATTCTCAAAATGTTGTCGTCTTCTTTTTTTTCTTTTTCTATGAGAATTCCATGAAGGGTAAAGTTGCTTTCCGCGTCAGAAGCAACTGAAAAAATGGTTTTATCAATAAGTTCTTTTAAATCCTTACCGGAAAAATCAATTAAGCCTTCTTCATCGTATTCCGGAATGGAAGGGAATGTCTCACTGCTTAAACCAGCCAGTCTGTAGTTCCCTGAGCCGGCGTTTATTTTGATCCAGTTATTTTCACCGAGTTCCATATGAATGGTTTCTGAATTGGATTCTCTCACTATTTCGAAAAGTTTTCTGGAGGGAAGGGTAATCGATCCTGGAGAAAGAACTTCAGCCGGTATCTTTTTCCTTATGGCTACTTCCAGATCGGTGGCGGTGATTTCGATGGATTCGTT
>JBEPXR010000205.1:0-4963 GCA_041641775.1 Desulfobia sp.
CCTCTCCAAAAGCCGTCAGGTAGAGGCAGCGGAAAAAGTCGGGCTGAGAAATCTGCCTACATATTATCTGGATATGGCAAATCCTAACGGCATACAGGAAATTCCGGCGCACCATTTTCCTCTCTGTCTGCGGCCCAGCGGCGAAGGAAAAGTGGTGCCCTTTTTCAAGGTCGAATGTATCCAGACGGCTCAGGATGGTATTCATTTCGTGGAAAAACTCGAGAGCCTGGAGAAGCCGCTCATAGCTCAGCCTTACAAAAATCTTCCCAATCTGGTTGTACATGGTGCCAGAACCGAAAATGATGATGTTTTCGGGTTGCAGGGTTTTCTGGTGGACCGTAAATTTGAAGGTCTGACGCTGACCATCCGGGCTCTGGATCTGCCGGAAGAAATATCCCGCCGTTGTCTGGATTTTGTGCGGGAACTGGAAATCGTGGGAAACTTCCACTTTGAATTCCTCTATGAACCCGCAACCGGAGAATATTTTTTCATGGAAGTAAATGCCCGCCTGGGAGGGACCACCGCCAAGGTCTTCTCCTGCGGTTATGATGAACCTGTTCTTGCCCTGCAGGCCTTTGGCGCCAAGGTTGAATCCGATGGCCCGCAGGTCCTGCGCTGTACTGCTTCAAGCAAGCTGGCCCTGGTCAAATACCTCCACTATACAATGACCAACAGGATTACACCGCTGGATTATCCCCTTGAGCCCAAATGGAAACGGATTATAAATACCTTGTGGGGACTTGCTTCTTACCGGGATGATATCATCAGTTTCAAGGACGTGAAGGGCACCTGGGCCTTTTATCGCCAATCCCTCCTGGGAAAGCTTTTTTGAAAAGAAAAAAACGGCAGGTATTTCTTGTTCTGGAATTATACGTTGAATCGGGACTGTGTTCATGTGTGGAATCTGTGGAATTTATAATATAGATGGCCAGCCTGTGCGGCCGGAAACCGTCAATGCCATGGCTGAGACCATGGTCCACCGGGGACCGGACAGCCAGGGAGTCTGGGTGAATGGTCCGGTTGGCCTCGGCCACCGCAGGCTGTCCATTATCGATCTCGCTTCGGGAGATCAGCCGATGGGCACTCCAGACGGTTCTCTTCAGGTAGTTTTTAACGGAGAAATCTACAATTTTCTGGAGTTGCGGAGAGAATTGGAGAGCAAGGGGCACACCTTCCGGACCAAAAGTGATACCGAAAGCATCCTGCATGCCTACAGGGAGTGGGGAGCGGATTGTATTTCGCATCTGGAGGGCATGTTTGCCATCGCCCTCTGGGATGAACACCAGAAAAGACTGCTGCTTGCTAGGGACAGGATCGGCAAGAAACCGCTTTATTATATGGTGAACGGAAAAAAAATAATCTTCGGCTCCGAACTCAAGGCCCTGCTTGCCGTGCCCGGCGTGGAAAGAGAACTGGATTACCAGGCCCTGGATGCTTATCTGAGCTTTGGCTATGTCCCTTCTCCCTTGAGCATTTTCAAGCATGTTCGAAAGATTCCACCGGCCCATGCAGCACTCCACTCCTCTAAAGGATTCACCTCCTGGCGCTACTGGCAACTTGATTTCAATTCGCGGAAAATGGCAATGGATGAGCATGAAACTGTCGAAGAGCTGTCGGAGATTTTCGATGATTCCGTCAGAAGACGGCTCATCAGTGATGTTCCCCTGGGTGCTTTTTTAAGTGGAGGAGTGGACTCCAGTGCAGTGGTAGCCTCCATGGCTATGCAGAACGAGGGACATGCGGTGAAGACTGCCGCAGTAGGCTTTTCGGTCAAAGAATATAACGAGTTGCAGTTTGCCGCCAAGGTGGCGGAGAAATACGGGACCGATCATTCCGAGTTCGTGGTTGAGCCTGATGCTTTGGGGATTATGGAGAAACTGGTCTGGCACTTCGATGAACCTTTTGCCGATTCATCGGCCGTGCCCACCTACTATGTTTCCAGAATGGCGAGGAAAAAAGTGACTGTCGCGCTTTCCGGAGACGGGGGAGATGAGGCGTTTGCCGGATATGTCAAACGCTACGCCATGACCGCTTTCGAGGATCGGATACGAAGGAAGATTCCTTCTCTCTTCAGGGCGAGCCTGCTCGGTGGTCTGGCCGCTGTGTATCCGAGGTGGGATAATATGCCCAGGCCCCTGAGGCTCAAGGCATTTCTTGGGAACCTCTCCCGCGGCATGGAAGAGGCCTACTGCCGGGATATGTCATTCTACTTTCTGCCCGAAGACAAGCGGAAGCTGTATCGTCCCGGGTTAGCGGAAAAGACGCGAGAGGCGGATGTCTGCCAGACACTGGTCAGGTACTTTGATCAGTACAGTGGTCCTGACGCGGTCAGCAGGGCTCAATACGTGGACACCATGACCTATCTGCCCGAGGATATATTGGTCAAGGTTGATCGTATGAGCATGGCCAATTCCCTTGAGGTCCGCTCTCCCATTTTGGACCACAGATTTCTGGAATTCGCCGCGTCCTTGCCGTCTGAATTGAAATTGCGGAATGGAGAATCCAAATATGTTTTCAAGAAGATGAATCAGGCCCGACTCCCACAAGATATTCTCTATCGCCGAAAGCAGGGATTTTCTATTCCGCTTGCACAGTGGCTTGCCGGGGATCTGCGGGAGTATGCCCGGGAGAAATTTTTCGCTCCTGGCAGCGGGCTGAAGGATTTTTTCGAGCCCGACTGTGTGCAGCGTTTATGGCAGAGGCACCAGGAAGGCCGGGAAAACAATGCCAATCAGATCTGGGCCCTGTTGATGTTTGAGCTCTGGAGGGAAGGATTTGCAACGAAGTAATCTCTTACACGGGTAACACATTCTTATGCATCCCAAACTGGTTAAATACTGTATTTTCCCGCTCCATGAAAAAATAATGGGCCGGGCTACTATGTCCTGTCTGAAGGAACTGGAAGAATGGCAGTGGGCCAGTCCGGAGGAACTCCAGGATTTCAGGTTTCAAAAGTTGAAAGCCCTGCTCGTCCATGCCTGGAAAAATACCGTTTTCTATAGACAGCGTTTCCAGGAGGCCGGCTTCAACCCGGAGGATATCGGCTCAATAGAGGAAATCAAAGACCTGCCGTTTTTAAGCAAGGCCGAGATCAGGGGGAATCTGGAGAGTATGGCCTGGAAAGAGGCTCCGGGCGGGTTAACCCGTTACAATACCGGCGGTTCTTCCGGGGAGCCCCTGGTCTTCTATTTTGACCGAAGACGGCAGGCCTACGACAAGGCGGCCAGGATAATGACGCACCGCTGGTGGGATATTGATCTTGGCGACCGGGAATTTTATCTCTGGGGATCTCCTGTGGAGATGGCCGGCCAGGACAGGCTGAAGCAGATCAGGGACCGGCTTACCAACGAATACCTCTATAGCGCTTTTGAAATCTCGAGAAAGGAGATAGCCTCCATCGTTTCCAGAATCAATAAGTTCCGGCCGAAATGTCTCTTTGGCTACCCAAGTACCATTGGTTTATTCTGCTCCATGGCCCAGGAGCAGGGAATCGATCTGACAGGAGCGGGGCTGAAGGTCGTCTTCAGTACTGCGGAAGTGCTGTACGAGCACCAGAAAGAAGTGATAAGCAGGGCCTTGGGCGGTGTTCCGGTTGTAGATTCCTATGGCAGCAGGGAGGGGGGATTCATAAATCATCAGTGTGCTGCCGGCACATACCATGTGATGGATCCCAATTACATTCTGGAGTATATCAATGAGGCAGGCCAGCCTGCTTCTTCTGGTGAAGACGGTGAAATCGTCATCACCCATCTGGATGCCTGGGGTATGCCTTTTATCCGTTACCGAACCGGAGACATTGCCAGGCCGGGGAAAGGGCAGTGCAGCTGCGGAAGGGGCTTGAGTACCATGGCCCATATCAGGGGAAGGACAACGGATTTTATTGTCACTCCGGACGGCCGCTGGCAGCATGCTCTCTCTTTGATATACGTGGTAAGGGATATTGAAGGAGTGGAAGAGTTCAAGATCATTCAGGATGATGTATATAATGTCAGGGTCTTACTCAAGATCGATACGGACAGATTCCCGGAGACTGGTCAGAGGTATATAATTGAGGGTTTCAAGAAAAGGATGGGCCGGGAGGTGAATGTCATCATTGACCGGGTGGATGAGATTCCCAGAGACGCCTCGGGCAAGTACAGGTATGTCGTATCCAAAGTCGCAGATAAAAGGAATATGCTATGAAAGTTTTGTTGATAGCCGGGGCCAGGCCGAATTTCATGAAGATCGCCCCTGTTTACAGAGTCGCAGGTCAGTACCCGGAAGTGGACTGCAGGATCGTGCATACCGGACAGCATTATGATTATGAGATGTCCCAATCCTTTTTTAAAGATCTGGGAATTCCGGAGCCTGATTTTTTCCTTGGTTCCGGTTCCGGAAGTCACGCTGAACAGACCGCCAGGATCATGGTCGCCTTCGAAAAGATCTGTCAAGAGGAGCAGCCTGACTGGGTCGTGGTGGTCGGGGACGTCAATTCTACTCTGGCCTGTTCCGTCGTGGCCAAAAAACTGATGATCAAAGTGTCTCACATAGAGGCTGGTTTGCGAAGCAGGGATATGACCATGCCGGAAGAAATCAATCGGCTGGTAACCGATTCGATCAGCGACCTGTTTTTCGTGACAGAGCAGAGCGGCATGGACAATCTCCTGAAGGAGGGCAAGCCCCCCGAAGCGGTATACCTGGTGGGGCATGTGATGATCGACAATCTCTTTTACCAGCTGGAGCAACTCAAGACCATGGACTCTTCCACTTTTGCCGTAGCAAAAGTAAAGCCTGAGCCGGGTGAATATATTTTTCTTACCCTGCACCGACCCTCCAACGTGGATGATCGGGATGTCTTTTCCTCCATTGTTGAGGCTTTGAATCGTATTGCGAAAGATTTTACCATTCTTTTTCCGGTCCATCCCAGGACCAGGAAGCAGATCGATCTTTTCGGCCTGAAATTCTCTGAGAATATCGAGCTCCT
>JBEPXR010000206.1:0-4954 GCA_041641775.1 Desulfobia sp.
AATTGAACTGGCAGGAGGCTTCTGGACCAACAGCACCGCCATCCTCGCCGATGCGGTTCATGACCTGGGGGATTCCCTGGCCCTCGGTCTGGCCTGGTACCTGGAAAAAGTCTCGGGAAAAAAGGGGGATATCTCCTACTCATACGGCTATCGGCGCTTTTCAGTTCTGGGCGCTCTGATCAGCAGCGCCATTCTCATCCTAGGCTCTCTGGTCGTCTTTTCCCATTCTATTCCCCGTCTTTTCCATCCTGAAGAGACCAAGGCGGCCGGCATGGTCGTTTTTGCCGTTTTCGGGATAATCGTCAATGGAGCGGCCGTTCTCCGGCTCAGGGGTCATGAAGGGCTGAATGCCTCGACCGTGGCCTGGCATTTGATAGAAGATGTTCTGGGCTGGCTGGCCATTCTTGGTGTCAGCATCGTTCTGCTCTTCCAGGAGGCCTATATCCTGGATCCACTGCTCTCCATACTGATAACCTCCTATGTTCTTTACAAGGTCGTAATGAATATGCGAAACACCCTGAAAACTTTTCTGCAGGGAACGCCGGCCGGGTTCGATCTTTACGAACTGGAGAAGAGTCTCAAGGATATAGAAGGGGTTGAAAAGCTTCACCACACCCACCTCTGGTCCCTGGACGGCCTTAACCATGTTTTCACCACCCATGTGGTAATCGATTTCCCCCGGGACAGCACTGAGGTAACGGAAATCAAAGATCAGATACGCTCCCGGTTGACGGGTCTGGGAATCAAGCATACCACCATAGAGGTCGAAATTTCGAGCCGGGAATGTTCAATGGAGGCTGCATCCTGCCGGAGAGAAAGATAAGCTAAAGATTTTAAACTGGAAAGATGATTATGCAATTAAAGAATCTCGTTATAGATGTTCTGATTCCTCATGAACCGGATATTTTGACCTATATAGAAAAGCTCTGCGAGCTTGAACATATAGATAAGGTCCACATCAGAGTTGAAGAAGTAGATGACCGGACCAAGACCCTGATAGTGACTATAGAAGGAAATGATCTCGTCTTTGCAGATATCAGGAGCCGGATTGAAGAACTGGGCGGAGCGATACACTCCATAGATGAGGCCTCCGCCACCTCTAAAGTCGGGACATGATCGGCAAGTTCTTCAGGGGGTTTATAGATGGAGCCCTTTCCACTCTGGGTATAGTCATAGGTGCTTCCAGCGCCTCTTCCTCGGTTATCATAGCAGCGGGAATCGGAGGAGCCTTTGCCAACGGGATATCGAATGTCTTGAGCGCCTTCTCCGCCGAACGGGTTGAGCAGTACAGGGAGCTGCGGGAAATCGAGAATGCCATGGTGGTCAAGGAACTCAAGGATTCAGCGGTTGAAGACAGCATGCACCAGGAGACTCTGCATGCCGGGGTGATAGACGGTCTTGCCACCATTGTCGGCGGTGCTCTTCCCATATTCCCTTATTTCTGGCTGGAGCCATGGCCCGCCATGCTGGTTTCCAGTCTGCTGGTGGTTGGCTGTATCTTTGCCATAGGGATGCACCTGGGGCGGGTTTCCAGGCGGAGTATGCTGATCTATGGTCTCAAAATGGCCGTATTCGGCATTCTGGTAGCGGTGGCAGTCTACTATATTCAGCATCTGATCGTGCTGTAGATGGGGGCTCGCCCCGGCGGGCGATTTTGAGAAGGCGTGAACAGGAAGTAAAAAAAATTCAGGAGGCGTGAATCAGGGAAATGAAATTTATCTTGTTTGATGAGCAAGGATTGGCGAAAGTGGCAACTGTCCTGGCTTTTTTTCTGATGTTCTTTCTGGCAGCCTCATTCCTAGGAATCAGCCGGGAAGATGGGTTCGCCGCTATCGGGAAGGTGCCATCTATACTGGGAGGATTGACTTCCTATACCATCAAGGACGATGAGATGACTCTGGTCAAACTGGCCAGGCGTTACAACCTGGGTTATGATGAAATCACTCTTGCTAACCCGGGACTTGATCCCTGGAATCCCGGAGCCGGAGCCCGGGTTTTACTGCCTACCAGTTGGATTGTCCCAAGGGAGATAGTCCCAGACGGATCCGGTTCCCGGATAGTTGTCAACCTTGGCGAACTGAGGCTTTATTTTCTGGATTCCGGGGAAAATAAGCCAGTTGTCACTTCGTTTCCCGTGGGCATCGGCCGACAGGGGTTTGAAACAACCCCCGGCAGATACTGGATCATAGAAAAAGAGAAAGATCCGTACTGGAACATTCCTCCTTCTCTGTGGGATGAGTATCCGGAGGAAGCGGGTCAAATTCCCCCCGGCTCCCTTAACCCTCTGGGGGATTATGCCCTTCGCCTTTCCCGGCACAACTATCTTATTCACGGCACCAATAAACCCATGGGAATAGGGAGAAGAATAAGCCACGGCTGTATCCGGATGTATCCCGAGGACATAGAAACACTCTATGAAATGACCCCCGAGGGCTGTGAAGTGCTGGTAGTTTATGAAACGGTAAAGGTTGGCGTCAGGGAAGATATTCCCTATGTCGAAGTGCATCCCGACTATCTCCATAACAGCGATCAACTGCTGATAGCCCGTCACCTCCTCACCCGGAAGGGATTGTGGGAGAAGGTGGATTTCGAGCTGCTGAGCAGGGCAGTGAATGAAAAGAGGGGAATTCCGCTTCCCCTGCAGTAAGCGTTGGTCAGTCGGAACAGTTCTCATTGTGCTACCCAAATTTGTAAGATTTCTGGTAGTTTTTATTGACACATCCCATCGGCTTACTTTATAAGTAAGCTGCCCTAACTATAATAGGAATAATTCCTTAGAGTCCCTCGTAAAAAATCATATATCCCTGTCGCCACTATTCTGGCGACAGCTGATCAAAGGAAGCAGAAGTTATGACAGTATTTTTTCGGATTCCTACGACAATTTTGTGTTTTCTTCTCCTGACAGGCCTTACGGCCAATGCCCAATGGGACACCGGGGCGGCACCTGACGATGAGGAAGTCTTTTTCATGGACATACCAGTAGTCACTATCGCCTCCAAAAAGGAACAGGAAGTCCTTGACGTCCCGGCCGCGGTTTATGTCCTCAGCCAGGAGGATATAAGGCGTTCCGGAGTAACCACTATTCCGGAAGCCCTGCGCATGGTGCCGGGAATCAACGTCGCTCAGGTTACTTCCAATAAATGGGCAATCAGCTCCAGGGGGTTCAATGGAGCCTACTCCAAAAAATTGCTGGTTCTTATGGACGGCCGGTCCATATATTCACCGTTTTTCGGTGGAGTATACTGGGATGTCCAGGAAACCCTGCTTGAGGATATCGAGAAAATCGAAGTCGTCCGGGGTCCCGGAGGCACGCTTTGGGGATCGAATGCCGTGAACGGAGTGATCAATATAGTAACCAAGCATGCCAGAGATACCATCGGTGGTCTGGTTACTGCGGGGACCGGCAACCTGGAAGAGGGATTCGCAGGGGCCCGCTATGGCGGCAAGGTGAGCGAGGCCACCTATTTTCGTCTTTATGCCAAGCATTCCGAAAAGGACGAGTTCGTGACCCCGGAGGGAAGGGGGCAGGAGGATGACTGGAATATGACGAAGGGTGGATTCCGGATTGACACTGAGCTGACCAGTGAAGATTCCCTGACTTTTCAGGGGGATATATATGAGGGAGAGACAGGAGAGCCCCTGACCGTCCCGGTCGAAGAGATCTGGTCGAACAGGCCCATATTGGACACTGCGGATCTCAGCGGCGGAAACATTCTGGCCCGTTGGGAGCATGTTTTTTCCCCGGACTCGGAATTCCAGGTCCAGATTTATTACGATCGGATCGAACGCCTCACCTCGGTCTGCAGCGAGGAACGTGATACATTTGATTTTGATTTCCAGCACCGTTTTACCCTGGGAGATCTGCAGGAGATCGTCTGGGGACTTGGTTATCGATACACAACCGATGACACCGCAGATACTTTTGTCGTCTCCTTTGAACCGGACACCAGGGGGGTGGACATCTGGAGTGCTTTTATCCAGGATGAATTCTCTTTTATGGAAGACAGACTCCGATTCACCGTCGGCTCCAAGTTTGAGGATAACGATTACAGCGGCTTTGAAATTCAGCCCAGTGCCAGGGTGTTGTTTAAGCCCGTGGATAACCATTCGGTCTGGGTTTCGGTTTCCCGGGCGGTCAGGATACCCTCCAGAAGCCATGCCGACATAAGGATGAATATCGCCGCCCTCCAGCAGGGAGAACGACGCCTCCTGCTGACCGCCTTCGGCAACGATGATTTTGACTCGGAAAAAGTAGTGGCCTATGAGGCGGGATGGCGCAGCGAACTGTCGGAGAAACTCCAGGTGGATCTCGCCCTCTTTTATAATGAGTATGACGATCTCTTTACCATGGAGGACGGGAGTCCTTTTTTTGAAGATGGTCATATTGTCCTGGTGCGGAATTTCGATAATAAGATGGAGGGTGAAACCTACGGTGGGGAACTTTCTCTGCGCTGGCAGGCCCTGGACAACTGGAATCTGGCGGCGGGACTGAGTCTGCTGCGGATGAACCTGGAAGTCAGCGGCAACGAACTGCACAGGCCCGCCAAGGTGGAAGGCCGGAGTCCGGAAGAGCAGTTTTTTATCAGGTCCATGCTTGATCTGCCGTATAATCTGGCTTTTGATACCTCCCTCTACTATTTCTCCAGCCTGGGGTACTATGTCTCGGAACACGACAACCTGGATGTCCCCGCTTTTGCGCGTGTTGATCTCAGGCTCGGCTGGCAGCCTCTACCGTCGCTTATCCTGGAAGCCGTAGGGCAGAACATTCTTGACGACCAGCATCCCGAATTCCAGGCCGGAGAGGCCGGGATCAATCCAACCGAGGTGCCGCGAAGCTTTTACGGGAAAGTCACCTGGAAATTCTGAACACCTGAGACATGTTTTCACTGAAACGATCCTCCGCAACCTTTCTCTTCGTTTTCCTTTATCTCGCCGCCAGCCTCTGGCCGGCCGT
>JBEPXR010000207.1:0-4949 GCA_041641775.1 Desulfobia sp.
CCGCTCGGACTGGCGTGTTACCCTGTTTCAGAAAGCCAGGAAGCTTGAGCCCAAGGTCCTGGTGAATTTCCTGCGCAACGAACATCCCCAGACTGTAGCCTTGGTCCTCTCCGTCCTGGAGACGGCTCAGGCCGCGGATATTCTCGCTGAACTGGAAGAAGATGTCCAGATAGAGGTGGTGATGAGGATGGCCGAGCTTGATAAGGTAAGTCCGGATATTCTGGTCGACGTCGACCGGGTGCTCCAGGAGGAGCTTCTTGCGGTCGAAGGTATGGAGGGCCAGAGACTGGGCGGGGTTGAATCCGTCGCCGAGATTCTCAATAATGTCGATCGCTCGCTGGAGAGCCAGGTCCTGGAAGGCGTGGAAGAGCAGAGGGAAGGGCTGGCTGAAGAAATCCGCCGACTCATGTTCGTCTTTGAGGATCTGCTGGGCGTTGATGATCGCGGCATGATGGCGATCCTGAAAGAAGTTTCCACCGATGATCTCAAACTCGCTCTCAAGACGGCCTCCGAAGAACTCAAGGAGAAGGTTTTTAATAACATGTCCTCCCGGGCCGTGGAAATGCTCAAAGAGGACATGGAGGTTATGGGGCCCACCAGGGTCAAGGATGTGGAAGCCGCGCAACAGTCCATAATCCAGGTGGCCAAACGTCTGGAAGGCGAAGGCAAGGTCATGCTGGTGAGCAGTGGAGCAGAGGAAGAGTTTGTCTGATCCTATTGAAATCAACAAGATATACAGGGATCTGGCGGAGTCCGAGGACTTTGTCTCCTTTGACAGGCTGGCTGGAGGGAGTCAGGAAGGCGAAGAGCATTATCCGGCCGCCGGCAACGGTGCCGGCCAGCCCGGCAGAAACAGTCTTTCGGAGGCAGAGGAGGTGCTGCGACAGGCCCGGGAGGAACGGGATCAACTTCTTGCCGAACAGGAGGAGCTGAAGAAAAAGGCCTATGAAGAAGGTCTTGCCGAAGGCCGGGAAGAGGGTCGCCGCCAGGGACTGGATGAGTACACCGAAAAGATTGACTCTGTCACCAGACTGTTCGATGAACTGACGGAAGACCGCCGGAAACTGGCTTCCGCCTATGAATCGGAACTGCTGGAACTGATCAAGGTAGTGGTCGAACGCCTGGTATGCAGGGAAGTCTTCCGGAACGACTCGGTCATCCTGGAAGTCTTGAACAATGCCCTGGAATATGTGGTAGATAATACCACGGTCGGCGTGAAATTGAACAAGGCTGACCTCGAACGACTCCGGGGCGGCTCGGAAGAAAGTGAGATTTCCCTTGACCAGGGGAGACGACGGGTGGAATTGATTGAGGATAACTCGATTTCAACCGGAGGGTGCCTGGTGGTAACCGGAAGCGGCGAGATCGATGCCACTCTGGAGAACCGCCGCGATCTCCTCTTTGCTGCAGTGGACAAGGCTCTGGGCAAGCTTGACAATCAGGAGGGAGAGGAGGCGGAAGGATCAGTATGAGGGATATTTCAGCCGCCATAGAAGCAGCCAGATCTGAAACCCTGATCACTGTGCGGGGCAGGGTGACTCAGGTCATCGGCATGGTTATCGAAGGACAGATGCCCGGAGTGCCGGTGGGCAGTATATGCCTGATCGATGTACACCGCGGCAGCAGCACCGTGGCGGCCGAAGTTGTCGGCTTCAGGGAAGGGATCACCCTGCTGATGCCCCTGGGCTCCATGCAGGGAGTCGAGCCCGGCAGTGCCATTTATTTCCTGGATAAGGAAGCCAGGGTGCCGGTTTCCGAGGCTCTGCTCGGCCGGGTCATCGACGGTCTGGGCAGGCCCATGGACAACAAGGGGCCCCTGGTCACCGATCGGGAATATCCTCTCTACGCTGAACCTCTGAATCCCATGGACCGGGAGAGAATAGCTGAGCCCCTTGATGTGGGAGTGAGGGCGATAAACGGTCTTTTAACTTTGGGAAAAGGCCAGCGGATCGGCATTATGGCTGGTTCCGGAGTGGGAAAAAGTACGCTGATCGGTATGATAGCCAGGCACACAGCCGCTGATGTCAGTGTTATCGCTCTGATCGGTGAGCGGGGCCGTGAGGTCAAAGATTTCATCGAGAAGGAACTGGGGCCGGAAGGTATGGCACGTTCGGTAGTGGTGGTCGCTACCTCTGACAGTCCGCCGCTGGTGAGGATGCGGGGGGCGTACCTGGCTATGGCCATCTCCGAGTTTTTCAGGGATCAGAACCGCGATGTGATCATGATGATGGATTCAGTAACACGCTTTGCCATGTCCGGGAGGGAGGTTGGTCTGGCCATCGGCGAGCCTCCGACTTCGCGGGGATATACCCCTTCGGTTTTTTCCCAGCTACCTCGTCTTCTCGAGCGTTCCGGAACCTGTGAGGACAAGGGCAGTATTACCGGGATCTACACCGTACTGGTGGAAGGGGATGACATGAACGAACCCATTGCCGACGCCGTGCGCTCCATCGTCGACGGCCATATTGTCCTTGACCGGAACCTGGCCGGTCAGGGTCATTATCCCTCCATTGAAATCACCGAGAGCATCAGCCGTTGTATGACCGATGTCGTGCCGGAGGAGCATGTCAAGGCGGCCCGGCGTTTCCTGGAGATATATTCCACGTACCGCCGGTCCGAAGACCTGATCAACATAGGGGCCTATGCCAGGGGTTCCAATCCCAAGATCGATCAGGCCATTCGGATGATCGACGGCATGAATGACTATCTGAAGCAGGAGGTGAACAATAAAGTCACCATAGCCAAAAGCAGCCGTGATCTCATGGACATGGTTAAATAGGCAAATACAAAACACTCGGCAGTGAAATCGAAATCGACAGGCGGGACAGTAAACCGCCACACTCTGATCACCTCAGAACTCAGAACTCAAAACTGAGAACTCAATACCCCGAACCTAAAACTCTCTTCCCATGGCTTTTCATTTCAGATTCGCCTCTCTTCTCAGAGTAAGAGAAAATCAGGAGGAAGAACTCCAGCTTAAAATGGCCCGCGAGCAGATGATCCTCAAAGGGCACAGAGACCTTCTTGCCGATTTGCAGGCCCAGCGCGGGCAAATGCTGGCCGAAATGGAAGAGCGCAAGAAAAGGAAGATTCCCGGTTCCCTGTTCATGCATTACATGAACGGCATACGGTCCAAGGAGCTCGAGATAGTGATGCAACAGAATACCGTCGCTTCCCAGGAGGAGGTCGTTGCCGAAATCCGGAGCCAACTGGTTGAAGCCATGAAAAAGCGCAAGACCATGGAAGTCATCAGGGAAAAAGACTTGCAGCATTATCTCCGGGAAGCAGTCAGACAGGAACAGAATCAAAATGATGAACAGGCCATTCTCAGGTATGGCCGGGGAGATTACGAATGATGACCAGGCTCTTATTCACTTTTCTGGCGCTGGCACTGCTGCCCTGCTCCGCTTTTTCCCAGGACATGACAGAAGATAAGCCGGTCAATGTGCCCTTTTCCGAGATGGAATGTGCTTCTGCATACGAGGCCCGGAAAAAAGAGCTGACAGAACGACGGGAGCAGCTTGAACAGCGCGAGGAAATGCTTGAGGAGCTGGAGAAAGAACTGGACGAGAAAATAGCCAGATGGGAAACGCTCAGGGAAGAGCTTGACAAGAAACTGGCCCTGTTTGAGGAAAAAAGCAGTGAAGATTTTGAAAATCTCGTCGAGGTCTACAGCACCATGAGAAGCTCCAAGGCAGCCGCAATCCTAAACGGTATGGGCAGCGAGAATGTTGCCCGGATACTCAAGGCTATGGACAGTGAAAAGGTTGCCGATATCGTCCCCAGACTGGACGGTGAAAAGGCCGTTGCAGTAAGCCGTCTCCTGGGCCGGCTCAAGTAGCCCACCTTCTCGAACAGGTAAAAAGTTCACCCCTATTTTCCCAGCCGGGAAAAAATTGCCATCCACCTACCCACACCTTTCCCAGATCCTTCTCATCCATCACTCTCTTTCGGTATAACATTCTGCTTTTGCAGGTAATTTTAAAAAAGTAGTGAATTGGCATCAGGTTTGCAAATCAGGGTGGTCAACAACGTTAATTCGTCTGTTACAGATCATCACACTTGATAAAGGACACTGATATGTCTCTGATTATGCAGCCCATCCTGGCGGACGGTGGATTCCAGATGCTGACCGGAAAAGTCGGCGGGGAAAAACCTTCCTTCGCCAGTCACTTTGAAGATACGCTGGAGAAGCTTATCTCCAGAAACCGTGACAAGTTAGGGGTGATGCCAGGGGCCGAACAGGCAGCCGGTAAAGGACAGGACAAGCTCGTCTCGCTACTCAAAAAGAGTGATGCTGAGATCAGCGAAAACGAAAAGGCCGCCGCAATATTGGGGCTTTTTCTGCAGGATATGCAGACCATCGCCCGGCAGAAGGATATGGGGCCGGGTGAATGGGAGGCCTCCATAACGGACAGAGAGGCCCTCAAGAAACTTTTTCTCGATGCCGGGATGAGTGAAGGGCAGCTGGGAAGCATACTCGACGAACTGGGGAAAGATGGTGACAGCCTGAACGTCGCTTCGGTCCTGGAGGTCTTCAGCCGCCACTTGACCAACATGGAAGAGGAGCGGATTACGGTTCCGGAAACCAGGCTGCCGTTGCTGGAAAGTATTCTGACCAGGATGGGCATAGACAGTGCCAGAATCAGGGAAATAGCTGCTGAGGCTGTCACCGGAGACAACCAGCTCGATCTCAATAAATTTCTCCAGGGACTCAAAGATATCGACTTGAAACCGGCAGAGCTTGCCCAGGGCAAAGGCATCGTCAAGCTCTCAGAATGGGAGACCAAGCAGCTTTTTGATATGCTTGCCGAAGCGGGTGATGATCGGAGCCTCAGGAACAAGCTGCTTCCGGAGCTCAACCTGAAGAACCTTTTCACCCAGAACCCGGCCGAGGGTAAGCCGGAGATGCCGTTTAACCTCAACCGTATGAAGGCTCTCTTCCAGGC
>JBEPXR010000208.1:0-4918 GCA_041641775.1 Desulfobia sp.
GGAGGGACAGATCATTTACCCTCATAGATACGGGTGGTATCGAACTCAACAGAGAGGAGGAGATGGCCGCCCATATCAAGGAGCAGACCTGGCAGGCTGTTGAGGATGCCGATGCCATCATCCTGCTACTGGACGGGAAGGAAGGGATGCTCAGAGAGGATTACGAGGTGGTTGACTACCTGCGGCGCAACTGTGACAAGCAGGTCTACCACGTGGTCAATAAGATCGACGGTCATGAAAATGAGGAGGAAAGGCTTGCCCAGTTTTATGAGCTGGGTGTCTCCAATCTCTGGCCTCTTTCCGCCGAACACGGTTATGGTTTTCACGATTTTTTTGACCATCTTGTCGATAATCTGGCCTATCCCGAAGAGGTTGAGGCAGTCCCCGAGGACATGATAAGGGTGGCCTGCATTGGCCGCCCCAATGTTGGCAAGTCGTCGCTGATCAATCGTCTGACTGGGCAGGAAAGAATGGTGGTGTCAAATGTCCCAGGCACGACCAGAGATTCAGTGGATACGGTTCTGGAAAAAAAAGGACAGCGTTATCTGCTCATTGATACCGCAGGCATCCGCCGCAAAGGCAGAGTCCGGGACAAGGTGGAAAAATTCAGTGTTATGCGGGCCTTGTCAGCCATGGAGAGGGCGGAAATTGTCCTCTTTCTGGTTGATGGCGAGGAGGGGATCACCGAGCAGGACACCAAGGTCATCGGTTATGGTCTGGAGAGAGGCAGAGCCTGTATAGTTCTGATTAATAAGTGGGATCTGGTCAGGGGGGAAAGGAAGAGAGAGAAAAGAATAATGGATGAAGTTGCCCGGGCTACCAGATTTATGGAGTATGCGCCCACCCTGACTGTCTCGGCCCTGGACGGCACAGGGACTGGGAAGGTCCTGCCGCTGGTGAACACGATATCCCAGCAGTACGGCAGGACATTCACCACCAACCGCCTGAATAATATTCTTCAGAAGGCGGTCAAAGAGCACACTCCTCCTTTTCATAAAGGACGTCGTCTCAAGTTTTACTATACGACTCAGATTTCCAGTCGCCCTCCTGCCTTTCTCGTCTTTGTTAACTATCCGAAAGGGGTGCACTTCTCTTACCATCGCTATCTGGTCAACCAGTTCCGGCAGGGTCTGGAGCTGGACAAGATACCCCTCAAGATAATTTTAAAAGAGCGGCAGAGAAGGTAAGGATCCTAATTTTTGAATTCCCATTGCCGCCGGATCACCTCCAGGGCCTTATGATTGGTCAGGTCCAGGTGCAGTGGGGTCACGGAAACGGCGCCGTCTCTAATCGCCTCGACGTCCGTGTTGCTCCCTTCCTGCCAGATTGGAACGCCGCCGCCGATCCAGTAGTGTTTTTTTCCCCAGGGATCGGCGGTCTCTTTAATGGCTCCGTCATATCTTCTTCGTCCCTGTCTGGTAAAACGCATTCCCGAAATTTCATCCTGCGGTTTGTTGGGAACATTGACATTGAGCAGAGTATCCGCCGGCAAACCTTTCTCAAAAGTATCTCCTGCCAGAGTGGCGGCAACACCGGCGGCTGTTTCGTAGAAAAAAGGATCATTTCCAGCCAGAGAGACCGCCAGGGAGGGGATCCCGAACATGGTGCCTTCGAAAGCGGCGGAAACCGTACCCGAGTATCTTATGTCGTCACCCAGATTTGGGCCGGGATTTATACCGGAGACCACCAGGTCGGGCTTGTGCTCGAGAATTTTACCCACTCCAATGGTCACGCAGTCGGCGGGAGTGCCGTTGATGGAAAACCATGTTTCAGCCCTTTTCATCACTCTGAGTGGACGTCTCATGGTCAGGGAATGGCTGGCCGCGCTGTTGTCCCGGTCAGGAGCGATAACAACTACCCTGCCGATTGCTGAAAGGGTTTCAGCCAGGAGAATAAGGCCCGGCGCATCTATCCCGTCATCGTTGGTGATTAGTATCAAGCTCATTAAAATCAGTTCTTTATATTTTTACCTGGATTGATCTTTCCGCCTTCCGAGGCTGGATCGAAATCGACTCCCGTCTTATGGCGGGCGTTGCAGAATCAAAATAGCATGAAAATCGTAGACAACCCACTGAATATTCATTACCGTATCGATGAAGAGCCTGATTCATGTCATGAAATTATCATTTACAGGGAGGAGTAAGACATGCCTTACGTCAACATTCGGGTCGCTGGAAAGCTTGACCGGAAACAGAAAGAAGAGATCTGCGCCGGAGTAACCAGGGTGATTTCTGAGGCGGCCAACAAGCCGGAGAGTTCTATTTTGATTTTCGTGGATGAAGTCCACCATGAAAATATTTCGTCAGGAGGTAAACTGCTTGTCCAATCTTCCTGATATCTGAAAATTTCATCCTTGATTTTTTCGGTTCAATCTCCAGTCGTATTGCTGATACCGGATGGTCAGTTTTTTCCGGTGTTCTTTCAGAAAATTTCCGGATTCCGACTCATAAAGATAGTCGGCGAGCTGGCATAGCAGATCGGTCTTGCTGTTGCCGAAATCTTTTTTATACCATTTGAATATGCGGGACAGGCTGACTTCCATCCGTCTTTTCTTCAAAACCAGTCCACCGCCATTAAGAAAACTCCTGGCGGCCTGATCCAGTTCCTGATCGATGTTCTCGGAGGTATAGAGGTCTATAGGCGGACAGGAGGAAGAGGCGCAGACCAGAGCAAAGTGGATCCTGGGGTCTTCTTTTTCCAATGAAAAAGGCAGACGGGGGTCGTTTCTGCCAAATAGCCTGAACAGCGCATTGGGAGGGCGCCGGTTTGCTCGCAGTATACCATGTTCGATGTCATCAGGGGTATAATAGTTTCCGCCAATGCAATACCGTATGCGACGAAAAAACCTGGTGACTTCCCTTACGGAATCCTTGATTCCCATTTCCACAACACCGTGGATAACGACGACGTTGTAAAGATTTAACCAGAAAGCGATTTTTTCCTCTCTGGTTTCTAAAATCCGGGGATCGAACTCTCTCAGGCTACGCGCGGCTTCTACATACTCCAGGTATATATCGGATCCACGCATACGTTCATAGGCTACTCGCCCTTTTACTGTGTCAAAGAATGCGCCCCGCAGAAGATTCATTCTGGACTTGAGAACAGAAGCCAACTCCCCGGGGGAGAAGGTCTGGCCTGGTTTTCCCTCATTGAGAACAGGCATTGAAAAGGGAAGTAGTTTCAGGGCACTCTGCTTGAAGGCTCTCAAAGAGAATTCCGAATCTTTTTCGATCTGCCGGTTCCTGTTCCTGGTCTCCCTGGCTTCGAGAATGCTTATAACTGATTTGACATATCCTATATGGGTGAAAGCCTGGGGGAAATTGCCGAGCGCTTCTTTCCACCGGGCATCGTATTCTTCGGAAAAAAGGCCGAGGTGATTTGCCGTCCCTTCCAGGCGGTGTAGCAGGGCTTCAGCTTCGGTGTGTCTGCCCATCCGTACCAGGCATTCCACCAGCCAGAAGGAGCAGAGCAGAAATGCGCCTTCTTCGCCCTGCAGGCCGTCTTCTCCCTGATAACGATAGAGAAGACCTTTCCGGCTCAAGGCATCGGTTATGGCATCTACTGTTGAGATGATCCTTGGATCGTCAAATGGCAGAAAGCCGAGGATCGGAATGAGCAGGTTGCTCGAATCCATTTGATCTGAGCCGTAGGACTGAACAAAGGCCTGTATTTCCTGGTTAAACCCTTTTTCGCAAACCTGGTTGTGGATGGCTGATCTTGTCTCCTCCCACCGGGCGAAATCAGCAGGAAAACCGTATCTTCTGGCTATTGTTATTCCGCGATCCAAAGCGACCCAGCACATGATTTTGGAATAGACAAAATCCCGCTGCGCACCACGGACTTCCCAGATACCTGAATCCTTCTCATGCCAGTGGTTGACCACGTAATCACAGATTTTCTGGAGAGCGGGCCACTGTTCGGCCTTGATTTTGCCCACGTAGTCAGAGAGCTTCAGGGCGGTGTCCATCAGTTCTCCGTAAATATCCATCTGCCTTTGCCTCGCGGCGCTGTTGCCGATCCGTACAGGTTTGGAGCCCTTATAACCGTTTAGGTGGTTCAGTTCGATTTCACGGAGATGTGCTTCCCCGCTCAGACCATACATAACCCTCAGTTTTTCTGGACCGCTCTCGGACAGCAAACTATCAAGCCAGCGAAAATAGCCTTCCATCTCTGAAAGATGCCCGAGATTAAAGAGAGCATCCAGGGCAAAGGCTGCATCTCGTACCCAGGTGAAGCGGTAATCCCAGTTTCTTATCCCTCCCAGTTCTTCCGGGAGTGAAGTGGTCCCTGCTGCGGCAATGGTACCGGTTGGTTCGAAATACAGCAGTTTCAAAACCAGAGCGGAGCGCTCCACCATCTCCTGGTAAAGGCTATACGAAAAATTCCTTCCCGTTTCATTTCTGTCCAGCCACTTATGCCAGAATTCCCTGGTCTTACTGAGATCTTTTTCAGCGGCAGCGATGTCTGTCGGCTTAAAATCCTCCGTGCCACACTGTCCGTCAGCTATGTTGGAACCTGCTCTGAGAGAGACTTTATCCCCGGCTGCCAGGTGCCAGATTGCACCGATATTTTTATCATGTTTTTCGAGTTCTCTGGTCGTGATAAGAGCAAGGCTTCTGTCTTCGCTTTCAGCCATGAAGCCGTTGTCTATTGTTCTGAAACTTGTATCTGATCTGCCGTAATTGAAGCGGGGTGCAAAGCGGACAAGCACCTCCATTTCACCTTGCTCCAGTTCAATGAGACGATAGAGTATATGGCGTTTATTCCCTGTCTCTTCTTGATCTTCGGCTGGGACAAGCATGAAGTCGGTCAACTTCATTATGCCTGTTCGGGTTCGGAATCTGGTAATCAGAATATTGGTTCGGGGAAGGTATTCGGCTACAGAGTTGAAATTATCATGGGGCTGGATAACGAAACT
>JBEPXR010000209.1:0-4873 GCA_041641775.1 Desulfobia sp.
GGCCGGGCAGATTTCCGTAGTCCAGTGATGAATGTGGCACTTGATTTACGTTTAAACCTCCAGAATCTCTTTTTCTTTTTCCTTGAGGATAGTATCTATTTCACCCACGTACTTATCGGTCTCGGTCTGCGCCTCATCCTGATACTTGTAGAGATCGTCCTCAGAGATCTCGCCGTTCTTTTTCTGTTTTTTCAGAGTGTCAATAGCTTCGCGTCTGAGGTTTCGGATGGCGACTTTATACTCTTCAGCGGTTTGTCTGAGCTGTTTGGCCAACTGTTTGCGGGTTTCCTCGGTCAGCTCCGGAATGGTCGTTCTGATAATTTTACCGTCATTAACCGGGGTGAGGCCGATGTTTGAAGCCATAATGGCTTTTTCGATGGCGGGCAGAGTCTGGGGATCCCAGGGCTGGATGACTATCTGCCGGCTTTCCGGTATGGTGAGAGTGGCAACCTGGTTCAAAGGCATGGTTGTTCCGTAGCTTTCTACGTATATGTCATCCAGCAGAGACAGTGAAGCCCTTCCTGTCCGGAATTTGGATATGTCTTTTCGGTACGCTTCCAGGCTCTTCTGCATCTTTTCAGACATCTGGGTCATAACTTCACTCATTATCTGCTTCCTCTGGTTTTTATATGAAAGTTCTCAGTTCTCAGTTTTTGGGCCTTAGTATTTTTTGAACGAGTCGAGCAGGCCTCGGTTTCCGATAATCCGAAGTTCGCAACTTTCATTGTTCGTTGCGGCCGGCCGTTCCAGGCCGGCAATGAGGGATAGTTATGTGTTGGCGCTGCCCTTGTTGGTCACCCGCAGTTCGGTCAAATCATGTATCTATCCGGCCGTTATCAAGGTGCCCACTTTTTCTCCGCAGACAGCCTTTTTCAGATTGCCGGCAACATTCATATTAAAAACCTGAATTGGCTTATTATTGTCCATCGCCAGGGAAACTGCGGCGGCGTCCATAACTTTCAGCTGTTTTTCCAGTGCTTCACTGTAAGTCAGTCCGTCATATTTGATGGCGTCGGCGTTTTGCAGTGGATCCTTGTCATACACTCCGTCAACTCTGGTGGCCTTACAGATCAGATCGGCATTTATTTCCAGTCCCCTCAACAGCGCTGCAGTGTCCGTGGTGAAATAGGGATTGCCGGTGCCTGCGCCAAATATCACTGTATCACCTTTGCCCAAATGTGCAAGGGCGGACCTTCGGGAAAAGGATTCGCAGACAGTTTCCATGGTTATTGCCGATAGGAGTACGGTCGGGATATTGTTGCGATTCAGGGAATCCTTAAGGGCTATGGAGTTTATAACTGTGGCGAGCATTCCCATGTTATCCGCTTCAGCCCTGTCCATCCCAGAAGAGGCACCGGTCAGACCTCGAAAAATGTTGCCTGCTCCGACTACGATACCGATTTCCAGGTCAAGTTCCCTGATCTCGGCAATCTCGGCTGCCAGATATTCCAGGACATCCTTATTGATGCCGTAACCGGCATCCCCCATCAAGGCTTCCCCGCTTAGTTTGAGAAGTATTCTCCTGTATTTACTCTCGGCCATCTCAGCAGTACACCCTTATATCTCACCGACCTGAAAGCGAGCGAATCTTTTAACTTTGATTTTCTCTCCCAGGCTGGCAACAAGCTCGTTCATAAGGTCTTCGACGGTGATATCAGGATTTTTGACATACTTCTGCTCCATCAAGGTGATTTCAGAGTAGTACTTGTCCAGTTTGCCGGAGACAATCTTCTCAACGATATTTTCCGGTTTCCCTGAATCCAGAGCCTGTTTGGTAAAGATTTCCCTTTCTCTGGCAACCAGTTCTTCCGGTATGCCCTCTCTCGAGACGGCAACCGGATTAGAGGCGGCGATATGCATGGCTATATTTTTTGCAAAGGCAATAAAGGAATCTGTTTTGGCAACGAAGTCGGTTTCGCAACCAACTTCCACCATAACGCCAAGTTTGCCGTCCGAATGGATGTAGGTCTGGATCGTTCCTTCACTGGTTTCACGTTCCGACCTCTTGGCAGCTACTGCGAGGCCTTTCTGCCGGAGTTGATCCACTGCTTTCTCAAGATCCCCGCCCGTTTCGGTGAGGGCTTTTTTACAGTCCATCATACCGGCATTCGTCCGGTCGCGGAGTTCTTTAACCATTTTACTTGTTATTTCCATATACTTTCCCTGTGTTTCGTGTTTAGAGTATCTGCGTGTTCGTCCTGCCAATTCTTGTCAACTGACAGGTGTTCAGGCTTGAGGTTGGGATTCTTCGGAATCTGTGCTTGCTTCAGGCTCTTCGGAGGAAGCGGCCATGGCTGATGCCAGAGCTTCTTCTTCAGGCTCGACCATTTCACCGGCTCTTGATTTTCCTTCCAGCACAGCATCACTGATTTTTTCCGTGACATATTTGATGGAGCGGATCGAGTCGTCGTTACCAGGAATGATATGTTCCAGTCGATCCGGATCACAGTTCGTGTCGGTGATGGCAACAACCGGTATGCCCAGCTTGTTAGCTTCGTCTACCGCGATGTATTCTCTTTTGGGATCAATGATAAAAACAACCTCGGGAAGTCCTTTCATATCCTGGATTCCACCGAGGTTCAGTTCCAGTTTGGTCAGTTCCTTTTCCATCCGCAGTGATTCTTTTTTCTTGTATCTGTTGATACTGCCGTCCTCAACCATTTTCTGGATATACTTCATCCTGTCAATGGAATGCTTGATGGTCTGGAAATTGGTCAGCATCCCGCCCAGCCAGCGGTAGTTTACATAGTAGGCGCCAGCCCTTTCAGCTTCTTCCCTGATGATATCCCTGGACTGTCTCTTGGTGCCGACATACACAATTTTACCGCCCTCGGCGGCCTTGTCGGAGACAAAGTTGCAGGCTTCCCTGAAGAGAGGAAGCGTTTTGTCCAGATGGATAATATGAACCTTATTTCTGGACCCGAAAATATACGGTTTCATCTTAGGGTTCCAGCGCCTGGTCTGGTGGCCGAAATGAAGACCGGCAGCCAGCATTTCCTTCATTGAAATCTCTACCATAAGTATTGCTCCTGATGTAATTTTGGTTAGGCTTCCATCCCTTATACCCAACCTCAGGGGAGGCGTAGTCGGGGTCGAAGAATGACCCTGCTTCTCCATGAGGCACCAGAGGGTTGTCTCAGAGATGTGTTTCATTGTTTAAACCCTGTACTTTTACCACTGTATAGAGTATATTGCAAGGTTATTAACTTCCTGAGCGGCAAGTTTCAGAAGGCTCATTACTGTGTAATCCTTCTATCTCCACTCAAGGCAGTCTTGAACGTACATTCCATCAAGGGGACATTCTCATACATATATGGATTTCAAGGAGTTGCATCCGAAAAAGATCCTCATCCGTTCCACGAACTGGATAGGAGACGGAATTATGACCACCCCTGCTGTCAGGTCCATCAGGCAGAATTTCCCTGAAGCAGAAATCAGTCTGCTTGCCTGGCCCTGGGTGGCAGACGTCTTTAACGCCAGCCCCCACGTGGATCGAGTGATTATTTATGATAAAAGGGGAATTCACAGAGGTGTCAAAGGACTTCTCCGTTTGAGCGGAGCACTGCGGCACTATAAATTCGACGCCGCCATACTTCTTCAGAATGCTTTTGAGGCCGCATTAATTGCCTGGGCTGCCGGTATCCCGATCCGGGCCGGCTATCGGCGAGATGGTCGTTCTCCATTTCTGAATTACGGAGTCACTCTGGATAAGACCGGTGAAAATAGACACCATGTTTATTATTACCAGAATCTCCTTGCCAGGCTGGGATTGACAATCGGCAGCAACGATTTATTCCTGGAGATTTCCCGAGAGGATAAAAAATGGGCTGAGAACTACCTCTCCAACCTGTCGCCATCTCCGGTTATCGGCTTGAATCCAGGAGCTGCCTATGGTCCGGCAAAATGCTGGCCGGCTGATCGCTATGCTGGTCTCGCTTCTTTGATCCATGAAAAAACCGGAGGACAGTTTTTGGTTTTTGGCTCCGCTGCCGATTCGAGGACAGGCAGCGAGATAGCTGAAAGGGGGCAGGGACACATTCACAATCTCGCCGGAAAAACCTCTCTTTCCCAGGCCATGGCTCTTATTGCCAGGTGTGATGCTTTTGTAACCAACGATTCCGGTCTCATGCATGTAGCTGCGGCGACAGGAACACCGCTGGTGGCGATATTTGGTTCGACCGATGCCGAGGCGACCGGGCCGTTTTCCGAAAACGCCTCGGTCCTGCAGAAAAAAATGCCCTGTCAACCCTGTCTTAAAAAAAACTGTGACTCGGGTTTCAGCTGTATGCTGGATATCACCGTCGAAGAAGTTGCCCGGGAAGTATTAGAGAAGTTGGAGAAGAAATGATGAAACCAGCAGTGTTTCTGGATAGAGATGGGACCGTCAATGAACAGATGGGCTATATCAATCATGAAAGCCGGTTCCATCTGCTTCCCGGAGTGGCCGAGGCTATCAGTAGACTCAACAAGAAGAGAGTTCCGGTTGTTATCGTAACCAATCAGTCAGGGCTGGCCAGAGGGTACTTTCCGGAAGCCCTTCTTGACCGGATCCATGAGGCCATGAAGGATAAATTGGCTGCTGAAGGCGCGTATGTCGATGCCATCTATACCTGTCCCCACCATCCTGAGGCTAAAAAGGAGATATTCAGGAGAAAATGTGACTGTCGGAAGCCGGAGAAGGGACTTTTCATGCAGGCTGCGGAAGAAATGGATCTGGACCTTTCCAGATCATACGTTGTCGGTGATCGTTGGTCCGATCTGGAATCCGCTGAAAATTGCGGTGCAGCAGGTATTCTGGTCCTTACCGGTTATGGCAGGGGGGAACTGGAGCATGTTGGCCCTGCTCAGAATATCCAACCGGCTCATGTGTCTG
>JBEPXR010000210.1:0-4822 GCA_041641775.1 Desulfobia sp.
GGCTTCCCAGCCCTTCTCCATGCTTTCTATATAGAGACGGTGGTAGCCCGGAGGCGGCGGATCCGAAAGAGGATAGACCACTGACTGCCATTTTTGTCCCCCGATAATTCTGCTGGAGGAAACGGCAAGATCAGCTGGACGAATCTCTCCCTCCCGATTACGGCCATGTTCCTCCAGCAGACGCCAGCGCAGTGCTGATGAATCATTTTCGGCCTGATCAGCCGGAAGAAAAATTTCGATATTGACAATTTCCTGATTTTCCCAGACCACCATTACCGGGGGCAGTCCTTTGAGCCATTGTCCGTCCTGCAATTCCTCCAGCTTTCGACCTGCCTCTTTTTCAGAAAATACTTCGATTCCCATGGCAGCCAGCAAAGCTCTCCTGGTGTCATCAGTGAGGAAATGCTGGCGCCCCCAGATATCGGTGTATACCGGAATGATGCCGACATAATCGCATAATTTTTCGATAGATGACTGTTTGACCGTCATAAGTCCGCCAGATAGAACCAGATATTTTTTGAACTCTGCAACCGGGAGCCTTCCGGAACCACAACCGGGGAGGTTGCATGCTTTGCTATTCAACAAGGATATCACTCTTTACTGTTTACTGACAAGGCATTAGTACACAAGTCGGCTCAGAACAGCTCCTTCTCTTTCAAAGAGACGCAATGCCTGTTTCCGCCAGAATTTTTGGCGAACCCGGCTTTACAGCTATAGTAGCGAATACGTGAATACTCGGCCTGAGCCGGATTCAGATAAAGTTTCTGAATTCAGAGCTGTCTTCTAAGAATGGCTTCACATACGATGAAAAAAAACGAACATCTCCACCAGGCGGGCAAATAGGCGGACAGGGGGATACTCATAGAGAGGTCCTTTTTCTTTGTTCCTGTTCCAATATAACCAACTGGAAGACAGTGGAGGAGGAAAATGCCCGGTACCTGAAACCCCAGTCTGCCCTTAACCGCCTTCTCGGTCTTTCCCTGGAAGAGGCCCTCAATGAATTTCTGAACCATCTGGTGCATCTCCCTTGGCTTGGGCTCAATCCCACCGGAGCAGTATTTCTCTTCGACCATGACCGCGAGGTGGCAGAGGCACTATGGCCTTACTGACCTGGCTGATGGTCCAAAACCCTGCCAATCATCGGCAATCCCAATCTGTTTCTATTATTTATATTTATTAACAATTGGATTTTTCACCTGGTCAGGGTTAATTGTATAACCATGTTATTCGATCTTCATGTTCACAGTAGCTATTCCTCCTGCAGCCGGCTCAAGCCGCAGGAGATATTGCGCCATGCCTCCGGCCGTGGCCTTGCCGGGGTCTGCATAACTGATCATCACACCACGGCAGTCCGCCGGGAACTCAAGGAAGGTATACAACCTGACGGTCTCTGCCTGATTTTCGGCATGGAGTACACGACTCCGGAAGGTGACTTTCTTGTCTTCGGCCCCTTTGATGATCTGCCTGCCGGGCTCAGTGCCGCACTTCTGCTCAAACTGGTCAGAAAGGCGGAAGGAGTGGCAATAGCGGCTCACCCCTTCAGAACCGGAAGAACGGTTGATGAACACCTGATAAGAGACGGCCGATGCCGAATGGTCGAAGGAATAAACGGCAGAAACAGTTGGAATCAGAATAGAGGGACCGGGCAGTGGCGGAATAACTATGGTGTTTTCCTGACCGGCGGCAGTGATGCTCACAGCCTGGATGAACTCGGCTCCGTAACAACCAGGTTGACCGTCCCTGTGAGGAGCAGGGCCGATTTGGTCCGGGCCTTACGCCGTAAGCATTTCATAGAGGTAGTCCCTGAACCTTCCGCCGCAGAACCAGAAATCAAGCCATTTCAAAAAGAACCTTTAATGCCCCGGGGCGAAGGGCTCGGGAAAAAGCCTTCTTACCTGCCTCAAGACTGTGTCGTTCCTGGATAAGAGGTCTGGGATCCACCCGCTTGGCAGCCAGCAGGCGCAGAGCCGGGGGGAAAGGACCGCATCTGGAACCGATCAGCCGCACCTCATCCACCACCAGACTGGACATATTTACCCGCCATTCATCCGGGCAGGTTGATTTGAGGACAATACTTCCACCTGGTCGGACCGCGCTCTGGGCCAGGGTTAAACCGGAAGGGGTGCCGCTGGCCTCTACCACAACATCAGCCCAGCCGGTTTTCACCTCGGATTGACTGACAGGATGAACACCGACCGCCGAAAGAAGTTCGGCCTGTTGAGGGTAGCGGCTAACCGCCTCGACTTCACAGCCGGTTAGTGTCAATGTCCTGGCGACAAGCTGACCGAGCCGGCCGCTTCCCACGATGAGGATCCTGTTTGAGGGACGTATCCGGAGCTGCTCCTGTATACGCAGGGCGGCAGCGAGCGGTTCGACAAAGACGGCCTCTTCATCAGAGACTCCATCCGGCACCTGATGGAGATTGGCAACAGGCAGGGTCATATACTCGGCGAAACAGCCTTGTCTGGATTTTACCCCTGCCACCGTCCTTTCCCGACAGTGAGAAACGGACCCCTCTCTGCAGTATATACAGGAACCGCAGACACAATTTATCTCACCCACCACCCTGCGACCTGCCAGCTCTGGACGGGCAGAAGCTTCAACCACTTCCCCCACAAATTCATGCCCCGCCACTCCCATGAAAGAATAGTACCCCCTGGCAAGCATCAAGTCAGTTCCACAGATTCCGGCAAGCCTGATCCGGATGAGGGCTTCATCTTCGGCAGGTACCGGCGTCCGAACATCCTTACGGAGAGTAAGCTCCCCTTCCTGCAACCAGAGGGCTTTCATGACAGGCCCCTCGCAGTTGCCGGGAACTCCGCCATATCTTCGGATAAAACGTATAGATATGAAGTAATCATGATCGTATCCAGTGGGAGTTAAAAGTGAACGACCTTATACCTAAATATTTTGACCTCGAGTTCTCTCTGCAACTATAATAATAAAAAGTCTGGTACGTGCGCAAACAGACCCGGTCACATTTGGGGTGTTCCTTTGAGCTGCTCCGGGCCGTTTCTATCAGGAAGATACGATCTGCAGTGCCCGTGTTCTCTTTCACCGTCTTATTAGTAGGAGAAATTTCACTGACCAAATTTTTCAGTGCGACAATTTACCCCATTGTCAAGCTTGATATAGGCTTTACATTAGGGAAAATCAACTCCTTATCTAGAGGTGGTAGAGCTCTATCTTTCCCACAGACCGCCTGGAAAAAAGATACGGCTTGTACATCAACCAATAACTGCGCCCAGTGAGGAAAAAGGAAAGCAAACATGACTTCCCCAGACAATCATGAAGGTAAGACGGGAACCAGGAAAAACATAGCAATGGCTGGCAACCTGGAGCGTCCGGAACGAAGAGAACTGGAACGACATACCGTCAAGGAAGGAGCCTATGCCTTGATGAGGCAGCCGGCAAACAAGATAGGCCAGATCATTGACATCAGCATGTCAGGACTTGCCTTCAGTTATCTCTCCATTAATGCCGATGACAGCAACAGGGAATCATCCTACATGGATCTGCTGGCTGAAGACGGTCTCCTGGTCGAAAGTCTGCCCATCAAGCCGATAAGCAAGACGGTAATCCCCAACAGGCAATCGTTCAGCCATCTGAGCATCTGGAGACAAAGTGTTAAATTTGAGGATATGAGCAATCACCAGAAGCGATCACTGCAATCTCTCATCGATCAGTATAAAAAGAGTTGAGAAATACTCTCTCCTTCCCGGCACCAATAAAAAAGGCTGCAACTTATCGTTGCAGCCTTTTTTATTTATCTGGTGGCGATGCAGGGACTTGAACCCCGGACACTACGGATATGAGCCGTATGCTCTGACCACCTGAGCTACATCGCCATAGCCTGCTTGCGGATTGCGGCTATTTATTGCGGATTTCTGTTACTTTGTCAACAGAAATCCGGCCGGTCGGGGGACACCGTTACATCATACCGCCCATGCCGCCCATGCCGCCCATGCCGCCCATGCCGCCAGGAGGCATGCCGCCACCTTCGTCTTTTTCTTCCGGATGCTCGGCAACCATACATTCGGTGGTCAGGAGCAGTCCCGAAACCGAGGCAGCGTTCTGCAGGGCATGACGAGTCACCTTCTTGGGATCAATGACCCCGTCGGCAAACAGGTCTCCGTATTCCTCTGTTCTGGCATTGAAACCCTCATTTCCTTTCATCGCCTTGACACGTTCAACGACTATTGATCCTTCGTGCCCGGCATTGAAGGCTATCTGCCGTACCGGTTCTTCCAGCGCCCTCTTGATGATGGTCTTACCGAGGTTCTGCTCACCCGGCAATTCCAGTTCATCAATGGCCTGCAAACAGCGGAGATAAGCCACTCCACCGCCGGCTACAATGCCTTCTTCCACAGCCGCCCTGGTCGCGTTCAGGGCATCTTCCACTCTGGCTTTCTTTTCTTTCATCTCCACTTCGGTGGCGGAACCGACATTGATAACTGCAACGCCGCCCACCAGCTTGGCCAGTCTTTCCTGGAGTTTCTCCCGGTCATAGTCAGAGGTTGATTCCTCGACCTGGGCCCTGATCTGCTTGACCCGTGCCTCGACCTTTTCTTTATCTCCGGCACCGTCGATGATGGTGGTATTGTCCTTATCGACCACAATCCTCTTGGCTGTACCCAGATCATCCATGGTGACGTTTTCCAGCTTCAGACCAACTTCTTCACTGATCACCTGGCCGCCGGTAAGAACAGCGATATCTTCCAGCATAGCCTTTCTTCTGTCACCGAAACCGGGGGCCTTGACAGCCGCAACATTCAGGGTGCCGCGCAGCTTGTTGACCACCAGGGTGGCCAGAGCCTCACCG
>JBEPXR010000211.1:0-4816 GCA_041641775.1 Desulfobia sp.
TCTCTTCTCCAGAGGCAATAGGCATCTCCAGAATCGTACCATCCGATCTCTCACTGACCCAGTTCACCTTGTTGTCCGACCAGCTTATATTCCAGGCTTCATTGCTTTCCACCAGGGTGTGGCCGTCATTCATCATTATGGTGTAGGCCCCGTTACCGGTTTCGAAATAGTTGATATCCAGATAGCCGGCCAACTCCTTGACAAGACTGTCCCTCTTATCCCGTAAATCATTAATCGGTTTAGTTTCAGATTCCGACGAGCTTATGTTGCCGTTAATTTCGGCAATCTGGCTGGTCAGGGAATTGACGTCCAGTATTGCCGCTTCAATATTGTCCCCTATGTCATGCCGGTTTTGGACAAGTTCGGAGTGCATATTGTGAAGCTGGTTGATAACCAGCTCTGCTTTCTGAACCACGCTCTGCCTGGTGGCGGATTCCTCCGGATGATTAGTCAGGTTCTGCCAGCTGTTCCAGAATTCACTCATCAGTTCATTCAAAGCGAGACCAGGGGCCTCATTGAATGAAGTCTCAACAGTCCTCATCAACTGCATCTGGGAATTGAGGTTCATGAGGGTGGACTCCTGGTCCATAATCCGCTCTGTCACGAACTGGTCATAGAGCCTGCTGATCTCCTGACCCTTGACGCCGTTGCCGATGTAGCCTATCCCCTCAGGTGTCGGGATGTGAGTAGTCAGGTCGAGACGCTGCCTGGTATAGCCGGGAGTGTTGACGTTGGCGACATTATGACCGGCAACGTTAATAGCGGTCTTCTGGGCCAGAAGAGCTTCTTTGGCGACATTTAAAACGTGGGCTACTCCAGCCATGTCATATCTCTCTGCTTAAAAGTGCGGGCCGGCTCGTTTCAGCTTTACCCCGTTTCTGCCGATGGTAAACGATTTTTTCCTGGATCCCGTCAACAATCAGGGAAACGGCATCCTCAAGATAGCCGAGGACGTTGGCAGTGAACTGTTTATTGACTATATTTTCCTGGAGGATTGTTTTTCTCAGTTCATTTAACCTGTCACGCCTTTTCTTTACTGCCGCGGCTTCTTCACTCCCAAGATGCGGTAAGAGGTCAAGCAGTCTGACCGGTGCTTCCCGGTCGTTTCCGGCTTCACCGAGAATTTCAACGAGTTTCTGCCGTATTTCAGCATCCCCGGTCGCCAGCAAATCGAGATAATCGTTTTTGGATCTGGCCAGGCTGAATAAACCATCGGTATCCATATCAACCAGGGCTTTTTTTTCAGAGCGGGTAATGGAGAGCACCTCTTCGGCCAGTTCTATCTGCTTCTCCAGAATTGACTGGAGGCTGTCGAGGTCTTCTTTTGGGAGTCGCCTGTTAGTCATGTATGTAGCTCCTCAACTCATCTCTGAAGGCCTCTCAGGCCTTCTGTTTTTCCATGATCTGATTGAAAAGGAGCTCCCCCAGACCAGTCCCTCTGGAATGGGCCAGCTCCTGGGCAAGTTCCTGGTCGTACATGGACTGAAACATGTCTTCGGAAAAACTCTTCTCGAAGATTCCACCTTCCGGGATACTCTCCCTCATTCCTGCCAGAAGTTTTTCAAGAATGATGGCCTCAAATTCTTCACAGGCATTACGAAGCTCTGCTTCTTTTTTCTCTTCGGCATTACCGACTTGATGCTTGAGGGGAATCTGAGGGGCTGTATTGTCGATTTTCACCACATTTTCCTCTAATTAGCTATTAGGGTTCCGTCCTATCCAAACCACATTATTATATTATCTTCAGTTCTGCCTGCAGTGACCCGGAAGCCTTTATTGACTGCAGCACTGCAATCAAATCCCGGGGAGTGACTCCAACCGCATTCAGGGCCTGGACGAGATCCCCCAGGTTGACGCCGGCATCCAGAGTGACCAGACGATTTTCCGCATCCCGGGAGGTGATGTTGGGATTGTCCAGCCGGGATTCCGGCTTATCGGCCGTGACCTGAACGCTGAGATTACCGTGGGCTATAGCTACAGGGTTAACCCGGACATTGCTGCCCATAACCACTGTCCCTGTTCTCTCATCAATGATAATCCTGGCCGGATGATCCGGGGTTATTTCTATGTTTTCCAGGTCGGCAAGCAGGGCAATTTCACTATTTGCGTACTCTTCCGGAACAGTGACCTCAATTGTGCTTCCGTCCCTGGCGGCAGCGTATTCTCCACCAAGGACACCGTTTATGGCCCGAACGGTTCTGGCTACAGTGGTAAAGTCCGGATTATCGAGGTTGTAGGTGATACTTTCATCACCGCTGAACGACACCGGGATCTGTCTTTCAACCGTCGCACCCCCGGGAATGCGGGCCACATTTTCATGATTTTCCTGCACCGTGTCGGAAGTCCCGCCTCTGACCTCAAAGCCGCCTATACTGACTGGCCCCTGGGCTATGGCATAAACTCTGTTGTTGAGTCCTTTCAGGGGAGTAGCCAGCAAGGTCCCGCCCTTGAGTGAAGAGGCGTCCCCCAGAGCCGAAAGGGTGACATCAATGTTCTGTCCCCGTTTACTGAAGGGCGGCAGGCTGGCAGAAACTATCACCCCCGCCACATTGTTGGAGTCAACATCCTCCTTGTTGACGTGGACATCCAGTTTTTCCAGCATATTCACCATAGCCTGGGTAGTGAAGGGAGAGCCGCTTCCGTCGCCGGTGCCATCCAGTCCGACAACCAGGCCGTAGCCAATCAGCTGGTTGTCCCTGACTCCCTTGACCGAGGCCAGGTCCTTTAAGCGCACTGCCGAGGCCTGATCAATCTGACCGATAACCAGAAACGTCATGACAGATAGAAGTAGAAATAGGCGGCTCAACTGTTGCTTCATTTTCTTGCTGGGGATTCGAAGATTCATTGTCATTCTGTCTAAAAAGGCCATAAGATATCCACACCGCGGGCGAACCAGCCGGGTTGCTGCTTTTCAGCGAGAGCCCCGGTACCGATATAGTCGATGCTGGCATCGGCTAGCTGGGAAGACTGGATGGTATTGTTTGGAGAAACATCCTCCGGTCTGACCAGACCGGAGAGGATTATGTGCTGGGTTTCATTGTTGACCGTGATCTTGCGATAGCCCCGGATTTTCAGGTTGCCGTTCATGGTTTTGTCAATAACCCGGGCCGATATTGTTGCGGTCATCGTGCTTTCCCGGCTGGTTTCTCCTGTCCCTTCAAAATCATTGGTCAGGCTGGCCTCCAGGGTTCTGGCTCCGCTTACGTCGTTGTTTTTCAGCAACATCCATTTGTCGAAGCTGAAAAGAGAAGTAATGTCACCACTGATATCAGATTCTCTTTCCGTTGTGGTCTCAGCACGTTTGGAGCCGCTGGAGGTTTCCACGATGTGTACCATGATTATGTCACCTACGTTCTGGGCCCTGTTATCCCTGTACAGATTCATGGCTTCATCGTTATAAAGAGAGCCTTCCGGCGGCCGTGTTCTTTCGTAACGTGGCTGAGGCATGCTGTAGGCCATGTCTCTGCCTGAAGGATCCGGCTGTTTGGACGAAGTCGTGCAGCCGCTGACCGTAAGGGAAGCTATGAAGCTCAAACTCATAAAGAGGGTTGTCTTATCCATATCCTTAATTCTCTAAGAAATTGGTTGTGTACCGTGCTGTAAGATACAGTGTTTATTTTCGCGGCCCAGGTCGATCCTTTTTACAGTCCGGCTCTGACCACGCCTTCCTCAATCACTCTGGCATTAATGATTCTGCGGCTCATCAGGTTTTTGACTTTGACGGCTTCGCCAAGAGCCCCGCCTCTGTTTTCGATTTCTCCTGGAACCGAAACCTTGAGAGGCCCGCTTCCGGCTATGATAGTAACCATCTCTCCTCTTTTGACCATTTCCTTCTTCTCCAGGCTCCGATTGTAAACGATTTCTCCAGGCTGAAGAGTTGTTTTGGTGACTTTGCCGGTTATATCTGCCTCTGTCCGCGGCAGGTCACTGCCAAGCATGGTTATATCCCGATAGACGGTGATAATATCTTCACTTTCCAGAGAAGTTCCTCTGGCCAGGCGTCCTGCGGCGCAGAAGACCTCACCGTATCTGTGGACATCACCGCTCATCTTGACCTGGAGTTGATCCCGGCCGTTCACTCTGTAGATGATTGTGAGATAGCGGCGGCCGAGAAATCTTTCCGGAACTACTGAGATTACCCGGTGGCTCAGCCTGCCCTGAGGCAGTGCCGGATTATTCTGACTGACGGTGAAGTTTTTGATCCTTATGTCCTCTTCCCTCCACGGCATTTCGGAAGTCACGACCTGCCGGAAGAGTTCCTTCATTTCTTCAGTCCTGATAACTCTCTTCCCGTCATATTGCCGGGCTGCTGCATCAACCGGGGAAACCAGAGGCAGACAAAGAAAGAACATAATTATTGCTGGCCACAGGAGGCGTAAAGTCCGGGCAATTGTTGTTGTGACGGATATGTTTTTGTGTCTGGGATAAATTAGCACGCTTATCATGGCGTTTATTACCTTACCAGCTGGTTGGCGATTTCCAGGAGCTGATCGGCTGTGCTTATGCTTCTGGAGTTGGCTTCGAAAGCCCGTTGGGTTGTGATCAGGTCCACCATTTCCTCTGTAACGTCTACGTTGGAGCTCTCCAGGAAATATTGGGCGACCGTACCCGCTCCTTCAGTTCCCGGATCTGTCTCGACGGGGTCTCCGGAGGCCTCGGTCGGTGTGAACAGGTTTCCTCCTTCTGCTTTCAGTCCCGCGGGATTAACAAAAGTATGTAGGGTCAGCTGGGTTGAGGCAATGATTTCCCCTTCCTGGTTCAGGGCACTCAGCATGCCGCCGGAATCGATCTCAACCACTGTGGCGTCGTCTGGTAT
>JBEPXR010000212.1:0-4806 GCA_041641775.1 Desulfobia sp.
AACCTTGATGATCTATACCAAACCTCCGGTTTCGGTAGATCAATGGCTGAGGCGCTTTCCACGGAACTCTTTAAACAGGGCTACAGAATACTCGAAATTCGCAAGACCCCGAAGGTTTACGTTAAAAATCGTAAAGGGGAATTAGCCCTGAGCCGGGACGCCTCCCTTCTTGCCCGACAGCAGGGGGCCAGAGCCATACTGACCGGGACCTATGCCCTGACCCCCTCGACGGTTCTACTTAATGTCAAAATCCTGTCGGCCTTTTCAAGGGATGTCCTGGCTGTTGCCGCTCTGGAGATCGAACGCAGTGCCAGCATCAACTACCTGCTCACGAAAAACAGAGAAATGGCCATTGGACCGATGTCTGCCTATGAACGATAAAAGTTTTCCACACTCCGGCATTTTATCCCTGACGGGAAAAATTTTCCTCCTCTGTATCCTGGCTGCCTGCATCAGTGGCTGTTACTGGCATTCAACCAAGGAAAAAGTGGAGATGGCCGCCGCTACCACCTCATACGAGCCGAGGGTCTACATTCACCCTGCCTCCGCTGATCTCAGTCGGGCCTCCATAGCGGTCCCGCCCTTCCAGCTCCCTGGAAATATTCCAGGAGTGAGAGGTGAAGAGGTCGCTGCGCTTTTCCAGCAGACATTGCTGAGCGAACGGGCCTTTCACAAGGTCAAGCTGATTGCCGACCACTATGGCAGTCAGCAGGAAGCCATTGACCTGGCCCGGAACCATGGGGTAGATTTAGTCTTGACCGGCAGAATCAATTATGTGCTGGCCGGCAGCAGTCTGGGAGGTGGCCGCCTCAACCTCTCTTTGCGAATTATCGATCTGGTCAGTTCCAATACTGTCTGGTACGTAGAACAGACGGTGGATCAAGCCATGACCTACCCTGATAATTCTTTTCCGGCAAGACTTGGTCGCATATTTTCCAGCCCTCCTGTTCCGGAGAGCACTTCCACTCCTACGATACCGGTCATGCTGGCAAGAATATCCAGTGATATCACCCGGGTCATCAAGTCAGGCACACATCCCCCCCTTTAATCCCGCAGTCGGTTTACATTGCAGAGCATAATGCGGAAACTCTTTTACTGCGGTCCGCTGCTCTCCCGGTGATGGGTTTTCCTGACCGTTCCTCCTATCCCTTGAAGAAACACTCAGTAATTATTATCTTGATAGCATTCCCGTAACAGATCCAGCTTAATCAGAAACTGGCCAACCCTCTCTCTTTATGGAAATATATACCGATCTTTCAGAGATAACAAAGCCGTTTGAAAAGCCGATTGTAACCATCGGCAACTTCGACGGCGTCCATCTTGGTCACCAATTCCTCTTTTCAGAGGTGGTAAGCAGAGCCTACCGGGAGAATGGCACCAGTATTGCGGTGACCTTCAACCCCCATCCTCTCCAGGTCGTCAAGCCAGACATAGGCATAAAGCTGATATCAACTTGTGAACAGAAAAGAGAACTGATAGAAATGGCTGGTCTTGACATCCTGATCATTCTGCCATTCACCAAAAAACTGGCAGCCATTCCTGCCGAAAAATTCGTTGATGACATCCTGATTAACAAGATAGGAGTGAACCAGCTGATTATTGGGTACGATTATGCCTTGGGACGTGGCCGGGAGGGAAACATTTCCTACCTTAAAGAACAGGGGAGGCGCAAGGGATTTCCAGTAACTGTGGTGGAGGCCTTCTACGTTGACGGGATCCTGGCCAGCAGCACCAAGGTCAGAGAGCTGATAGCTGCGGGAGAAATGCAGAAAGTGAAAAAAATTCTCGGTCGGTATTATCAGATCCGCGGCCAGGTCCAAAAAGGCAAACAACGAGGAGGACCTCTCCTGGGATTTCCCACCGCGAATCTGGCAATCGACAGTGATGACCTATGCCCAAGACATGGAGTATATGTCACCCAGGTAGTCTATAAGGGCAGATGCTACGGGGGTGTTCTCAACATCGGCTATAACCCGACTTTTGCTGAAGAAAAAATCTCAGCGGAAACTCACATATTTGATTTCAATCAGGATATTTACGGTCAGGACCTGAAGATCAATTTGCTGGCCTTTCTCAGACCGGAAAAGAGATTTTCGGATCCTGAAGAGCTTTCCGGCCAGATTACCAGGGATGTGGCAATGGCCAAAAAAGTTCTGGCGGATGCTGAAAAAGAGCTGCTGCTTTCCTGTGAAGAAAGATATAATCGCTGAATTTAGAAAAATATCAGGGGATTGCTCGCAATTACATAACAGCCGAAAACCATTTCAACAAGAGAAGGTCCCGGCCTGGGCAGAATAGCCTGTTTTACAACCTTGGTTTTTAACTTATGGAATCAATTTGTTTCAGATAAAAGTCCGATAGTTACACCTCGGATCCGTCGTCTCCGGTTTACTGCTTCAGGTTCGGTAATCGGCATTGATTTTTACATAGTCCAGGCTCAGATCGCAGGTGTATATCTTCTTTTCCGCGCTTCCTACATGCAGATCTATTCCCAGAACGAAGGCCGCTTTGCGCAGAACCTTCGCAGCTCTCTCCTCCCAGGCCGGATCAGATATCTTTCCGCGCACCAGGACAGGCGCATCATCAAAGTCAATGGATATCTGGTCCGGGTCAAACCGGGCACCGGAGCGACCCAGGGCGGCAATAATCCGCCCCCAGTTTGGATCTTCACCGAAACAGGCAGTTTTGAAGAGGCTGGAATTGGCAACGGTCCGCGCGGCCAGGTCAGCTTCTTCTCCATTGGCTGCTCCTCTTACCTGAACGGTGATCAATTTAGTTGCTCCCTCACCGTCTCTGATAATATCAAGGGCAAGATCCAGGAGAAGAGCGGAAAAGTTCTCCTGAAAAAGGCGTCCATCGGAAGTATCAACATCATCTATGAGAGGGTTGGTCGCCATGAAATTGGCCAGGGCCAGGACCGAATCATTGGTGCTGGTATCACCGTCCACTGTGATACTGTTAAAGGAGGAGCCGACCCCTCTCTCCAAAATGGTCTGCAGAACCTGCCGGCTCACCACCGCATCGGTGACCACAAAACCGAGCATGGTGGCCATGTTGGGCATGATCATCCCCGATCCCTTGGCAAGACCTGTAAGAGTAACTTTGTGTCCTCCAAGTTCCAGGGTTCTGCTTCTGATCTTGGGGACGGTATCAGTCGTCATCATGGCCTGGGCCACTTCGGGCAGACCCTCCTGACTCAAACCGGCAACCAGGGAGGGCATGGCTTTTTCAAACAGGGAAATATCCAGTTCCTCCCCTATTACCCCTGTTGAGGAAACCAGGACCTGTTTATCACTGATATTTAAGTGTGCCGCCGCGAGAGCGGAGATCTTCCGGGCAGCCTCCATGCCTTCAGGGCCGGTACAGGCGTTTGCCACACCACTGTTGACGACAACTGCCCGGGCGACTCCCTCCTTAAGTCTCTCCATGTCGAGGAGAACCGGCGCGGCCTTGACCCTGTTTGTAGTGAAAACTCCGGCAGCTGCAGCCGGAACCTCCGAATAGATCATGCCCAGATCAAGCCTGTCCTTTCCTCTTATTCCGGCCTTTACCGCTCCTGCCTTGAATCCGGGCACATTCATGTTGAGCTGCCACAGCATTTTTTATATTTTTTGCCGCTCCCACAGGTGCAGGGAGAGTTTCTTCCCACCTTCTCTCCTTTGCGAACCGGCTGCTGCTTCTCCTCAGCCTCGGGGGCTCCCCGGCTCAGCTGGGTTTCCTGCGGCAGACTCCTTTGCTCTCTTTCCAGTTCAGCCACCTCTTCCTCCCGGGCGAGCTGGACCCGCAGAAGAGTGGAAACGGTCTGCTCTTTAACCCTTTCTATCATGGCCATAAACATCTTATAGCCTTCCTTTTTGTACTCATCCAGAGGATTTTTCTGGCCATAGCCTCGAAGACCTATGCCCTCCTTGAGATGATCCATGTTAAGAAGATGGTCTTTCCAATGGGTGTCCACCATCTGCAGCAGGACATAGTGTTCTATCTGCCGCATGTTGTCTGATCCTACTTCATCCTCCTTGGCTTTATAGAGGGAGTGAACCGTTTCCAGGAGCTGCTCCTCGAAAGTTTCAGCGGTGAGCTCTTTTTTCTCCTCAGTGCTCCAGCTCAGTTCAAAACCGAGGGCGGCGTGGACCCGTTCAGCAATCGCCTCCCAATCCCAGTCCTTGGAAGGAGTGGCTTCATTGGCAAACTCATCCGCCACACCGGAGACGATATCCTCCATCATACCATTGATGGTAGAACTGAGATCCTTACTTTCCAGGACTTCACGACGCTGGCGATAGATCACATCTCGCTGCATGTTCATAACATCGTCGTATTCCAGCAGGTGTTTACGAATGTTAAAGTTGTGTCCTTCCACTTTCCGTTGGGCATTTTCTATGGCTCTGCTGATCATGGAGTGCTCGATGGGCTCGTCTTCGGACATGCCAACCCTTTCCATGATACCGGATATCCTTTCTGAACCGAAGATACGAAGCAGGTCATCCTCAAGAGAAAGGTAGAATCTGGAAGAACCCGGGTCCCCCTGTCGGCCGGATCTTCCGCGTAACTGATTGTCGATCCTTCTCGATTCGTGCCGGCTGGTACCCAGAATATGGAGGCCGCCGAGTGCGGGCACCCCTTCGCCCAGCTTGATGTCCGTACCGCGCCCGGCCATATTGGTGGCTATGGTCACCTTCCCTTTTTCCCCGGCCTCTGCGATTATTTCCGCCTCTTTGGCGTGATTCTTGGCGTTCAGCACGGAATGCTTGATTTTATCCTTCTGCAGCATCTTGGAAAGCATTTCCGAAACATCGATGTTGGTAG
>JBEPXR010000213.1:0-4787 GCA_041641775.1 Desulfobia sp.
CCAGCGCAGCAGGAAAGTGTAGTAAAACATACCGCTGACAAAGCCGAGACGAAAGCTCCTGCCAGGCTCTGTCTGCCGGCAGCTCCAGAAGAGGGGGACAAGGGCGAACCAGGAGCAGAAATAAAATCCCGGGCCGGGAGAAGCAATATAGAGCAGAAAAGCGGAGAGAAGAGCGGCTGTGATGTAGATCATGAGATACGGGCTGGTGAAATAGACGGAATTTTTATTGTTCGCTGCGGATTTTTTAACTCAATGGCCATGTCGCCTGCCGTCATTTTAAACAGGACTCGTCCAAGTTTCAGCTTTACTTACAGATTCATTCTGTTATAAGAGCATATTCAATGGCCCCCGGCAAACCAAATATTCCAATATCGAGCCAGCAGAGGGCGGATCTGCCTCCTCTGCGGCGGCATAGCAGGATTTTCCTGCCGAGGCCTCGTTCTGGCCGGAATGCAAAAGTCCGGGCTCTCGGCCAGACTTTTGAAAAGAAAGATGCACAGTGACATAACCGAATCCATGATCATAGTATATTGCGGAATCGGCTCAATAAAGTTAGTATAACGTTTTTGCAAAAATTGTCTTACACTGTATCAATAGACGATCTGCTTTACATTCCGGTTTGAGTGGACGTTTTCACAAAAGGTAACCTTGAAAAAAATGCCCTGTGGCCCGGTTACTGTGTCGCGGACATTGGCATGTACCGTCACCTTTCTTACCAAAGGTTGCGAAGGTACGGTTAAAAGAAAAATACTCCCATATCCCTGATATGCTGCGCTTTTATTTTTGCCGCTCCTTGTCCTCGAACCAGATGTCTGATTTTTCAAGGCACCCAGAATAAATATTATCTCGTTGCCTGCGCGGTCCGAGGTCCGGAGAGCAAGTCGGGACTGAAAAAGGGGTGCCTGGCAGCACATTTCAGATAAGGAGACGTTCGGCTGCATGACAGACCGAACCATGGACAGGACAGATATATGGTTGTAAAACAGAAAGAAAAGGTTCTGATTGCCAACCGGGGGGAGATCTCCACCCGGATAGCCGAAGCCTGTCGGCAGTTGGGTCTTGAGTACGTCGTTATCTACACCGAAGGAGATAAAGAGTCGGAGCATGTCTATCCCTATCTCCAGGAGGAGGGTAGTGAGAAGAGGGCCTGGAAAGTAGCCAGTTATACCGATCCCAACGATATACTTGCCGTGGCTGATCATACCGGCTGTACGGCAATTCATCCCGGTTACGGTTTTTTTTCCGAGGATTACCGCTTCGCCCGCCGAGTCACCAACAGGAGCCGGCCTCTGACCTTCATCGGGCCGAACTGGGAAGTCATCAAGGACTTGGGTGACAAGATCAACACCAAAAGAGTTGCCGAGCAGCTGGGAATACCCACCATTCCCGGGACCTCGGAACCCATCTACAATGAACTTGACGCCGAGGTCACCGCCGAAAACCTGATGACTGCCCAGCGCAGGCAGGGAATACATGAACCCTCCATCCTGGTTAAAGCCGCTGCCGGAGGCGGTGGTATGGGAATTGAAGAGGTGTATCAGCTTGAACAGTTTCGCCGGACCTACAGGCAGATAACCAATTACGCCAAGCGCCAGTTTGGAGACGGTGGGGTGTTGATTGAGCAGTGCCTCAGGGATTACAACCACATCGAGGTCCAGCTGGTCTGCAGCCGGCACGGAGAGCGAGTCCACTTTGGGAGCAGAAACTGCACCATCCAGAGTACCGGCAGACAGAAGAGGCTGGAAGCCGCCCCCGGTTTCGATAACAGCTGTTTCACCTATGATTTTGACGCCAATGGCATTCTTGAGGATATTGTTGCCTATTCCCTGAAGCTGGCTGATCACGTACAGTATGATAACGTGGGAACCTGGGAATGGATTGTCAGTCGTAACGGCCAGCCGTACCTTCTCGAAGTAAACACCAGGATCCAGGTGGAAAACGACGTCTCGGCCAGGATCAGTTATCTCGATCACAAGCAGCCTAATCTGATTCGCGAGCAGATAAGGCTTGCCTTGGGGGATAAGCTTGATTACAGTCAGAAAAACATTGATTTCCGCGGAGCCAGCATTGAATTCCGTATCGTCGCGGAAAATCCGGATAAGGGATTTATTCCCTGGATAGGAACCATCTCCCGTTTCTCCTACCCCGATGCAGAGTGGGCCGCAGTTTACACCCATGTTCCCCGTAACCGTTCCTATCTGATCCCGAGTGATTATGACCCGAATCTGGCCCTGGCCGTCGTCTGGGGAGATTCCATGGAACATGCCAAGGAGCGGGGGCGCCAGTTTTTGGCGGGGATGGAAATTGAAGGCAGTAATGGAGCAGGGGAGCCGATTCAGACCAATCTCGACTATCTCCAGCAGAATATAGATAACCTGCTTACTTTCTGAAAATTGACTTGCTGCATATGGGCAAACGAGAGGTGGTTCAGGACCTTCTCTTTTGTCCATATTCACAACATAAGCAAAACAGCAAAATGGACGAAATACGAAAAAGACTCTTGAGAGCTTCGGAACGGATCGATTATCTGATTCAGATCAAGGGTGACCCGAAATGGGGTAACCTTGTTCAGCTCCAGGATAAACAGAAATCCATCCGCGGCAGGCTTTATGATCTTTCCAAAAGAAAGCTGCGCCAGGAACTGACTACCCTGGAGAAGGGAATCAGCTTCCTTGAGCACCGCTGCGAGGAGAGTCTGACTCCTATGGAAAGAGTCAGAATTGTCCGCAGTCCTCTGCGTTTCTCGCTGCAGGATATCCTGGAAAATGTCTATGAGGATTACACTGAGCTGGGCGGAGAGGAGGAAGCCAATATCGATCCCTCCATGGTCTGCGCCAAAGCAACCATCATCAGGAGAGTCAAGGATCGCTCCTATACCCAGCACGTTATGGTGATCGGCCACGAGAAGGGGCATGGCGAGGAGTATCGTAACGGCGGTTCCAGCAAGCCCTGGGGTAATGCCAAGGCCCTGCATTTTATGCAGGTCGCCCAGACCGAAGGCATCCCTATTCACTCCTATATCTTCACCCCCGGCTCCTTTCCCATAGAGGAATATCCGGGGGCCGCTCAGCAGATTGCCGCTAATCTTTATACCATGACCAAGCTAAAAGTTCCAATTATTTCGGTAATTTCCGAGGGTGGATCTGGAGGGGCCGAAGCCATCGGCCTCTCCGATTACCGATTGATGTTCTCCCATGGCTACTATTCGGTCATATCACCTGAGGGGGCAGCGGCCATTGAAGGCAAGATAAAAGAAGGCGGCAAGATACCGAATGAGCTTGTCGAGGATTGCGCTTCCCGGTTGAAGATCACCGCCCGGGATAATCAGGAGTTGGGAAATATAGACCGGATTATCGATGAGCCTGTTCTGGGAGCCCGCCGGGATGATTTTGCCTTTTTCAAAAAACTCAGGTTCGAGATGATACGGGCCACTGATGAAGTGGTGCTCAGCGCGAAAAGCTTCCAGGCCTTCCGGGCTTATTCAGTAAAACTGAGAAATCCCGAGGAAGACCCCGATCACGGTCAGCGGGTCGAATTGACCTGGGAACTCAACCGTAGAGAAATCAAAAGGATCGTTCAGCTTCGTTCCCAGAAGTACAGACAACTGGCAACAGCCGGTTTCGGAGGAGAGTTGTCTCCCCTGGAGTACAAACTGGAAAGACTTCAGAAAGGGGTCCACAGCTTTTATTACAACCTGCGCTACGACTTGTTTCGCAGCAAACAGAAACAGGTGAAACACGTAATACGGGATGTTTCCGGAGAGGGGTTCATGCTCTGGAAACATATCGCCGGCTCTCTGACCTCCGCTTACGATTTTATGACTCGCAAGGGAGCGGAAGAAGAAAAAGCGGAGGTAAAACCACTTCTCACCAATGAAATGATCCAGGCAGCCGGAGCTGAGTACGGCGATACCTATACCAGCCCCCTGGCCAATGAAGATCGTACCGTCAGCTGCCCCAATGCCGACAAGTACGGCTGTCTCGATCTCTGGGTTCCCGACCTGTACGGGGAGTTCTGCGGGGTTTGTGAAAATTGCGGTCACCATTTTCCTCTTGAGTACCACTGGTACATCTCCCACCTGTTTGATCAGGGGTCGGTCTACGAATTCAACCGCGAGATCACGGCCGGCAATCCCCTTCAATCTACGGGTTTTGGGAAGAGACTGCAGCAGGCCAAGGATCGGACCCGCCGTAACAGCGGCTTGATTACCTTTGAAGCCAGGGTGATGGGAGTCGACCTGGTGGTGGCTATTCTCTACAGTGATTTCCGGAACGGGACGGTGGGATCGGCTGAAGGGGAAAAATTCGTCCGGGCCTGCGATCTGGCCACCCTGAAGCGGCGTCCGCTGCTGGCCTACGTCCATTCAACCGGAGGCATCCGTATCCAGGAAGGGACCATGGGAGTGGTTCAGATGCCGAAGTGCACCATGGCAGTAAGGGAGTATGTCGATACCGGCGGGCTGTACATTGTGGTCTATGACAATAATTCCTATGCCGGGCCGGTGGCCAGTTTTCTGGGTTGTTCGCATTACCAGTTCGCCATCCGTTCAAGCAGAATAGGGTTCGCCGGCCCCCGGGTAATCAGGGATACCACTGGAGACGATATACCCCCTGACTACCACAGTGCCAGGAATGCCCTGAAGAGAGGACACATCCATGGAATCTGGGACAGGAGAGAATTCAGGGGGAACCTCCACAAATCCTTGATGACCATGGGCGGCTCCAGCCTCTATTACCGATAACCGGCCAATGTGACACCTAAACACCTGATAACCGAAGTATGAGTGA
>JBEPXR010000214.1:0-4731 GCA_041641775.1 Desulfobia sp.
TGTTCTCATTCGGCAGTTCAGCCTGGCAAGGCCCTGTGGGGTTCAGGAGGTATAAAGATGGAGGGCACGTTATTTGCTCTAATTATTCCTGACACTTCTTTCCGGGAAAAATTAACTGAAATGACCCAATGCCGATAACCTACAGATACGATAAAGACACGAATATTGTGCAGACAAGGGCGAATGGGCTTGTGAGTACCAGGGACATGCTGAATTATGTCACAAGTGTCATTGAAGATGTTCGTATCAAGGAAGGATTTGTTGAAATCATCGACTTCCAGAACGTGAGGGACCTGATGGTTTCCTACAGTGAATTAACGCCGTTCCTCGATGCCTGGCAGGATTATGTCCGAATGGGATGCAGGGCGGTTGTGATTTACGCCCCCAATGACCTGGGATTTGGAACTTTCAGAATGCTGAAATCGTTTCTCGTTATAACTGATGAGGCAGCCGAGGATCTTTTCATGGTTGTCCGTTCAAAGGAGGGATTGGACCAGACCCTGTCAAAACTGCAGATCTCCCCGCCGGTTGCCTGAGCGCAGAAGCGTTTGCTGGGGGCTTTGGAGTCTGCAGGTTAAGCCAAACTTTGTGGGAAAAATAGAAAAGGCCGGTACTGTATTTACCCAGTCCCGGCCTTTTCATTTCTTCATTACCCGGTCAGCGTGGAGTGGCGGGTAACGTATTGCCTGCTCTTACAACCCGAAGGCGGCGGTCACCCATTCCGAAACGAATTTCAGGGGGCTGCCGGCACTGAGAAGTCCTCCAATCAGGAAGAGCATCCCGAACAGTCCAGCTACGCCGCCGACGGCAAGGATGGAAATGATCCCGTACTTGCTCATCTCGAGATTGGCAGGGGCTGCTTCCTGTCCCCTGGTGTTGGTGGTATTGTGACCAACCGAATGTTCTTTTGTTTTTACTTTGGCAGCAGATGATGTGTCTTTCATATTGTCACCTCAAAAAGTTCTATCGATTTCTCATTACCCTGTAAGGGCTGAATTAATTTACCTCGGTGTAGATCCGTTTATAGCCTGCTTACATGCCGGATACGGCGGTAATCCAGGACTTTGCAAAGGCCAGGGGGCCGCCGGCGGCAAAGAGCCCGCCGATGAAACAGGCGACGGCCCAGGTGCCGATGAGACTGCCCAGTGCTCCAGTGGCGATCATGGCTCCCTTCGAGACTTCGGTTCCTGTCTGAACGCGTGCACCGGTTTGTGCCTGGCTGCCTCTGACTCGAGCATTTTCATTTATATTGGTGTTCTTCATGATGCCCCTCCTTGCGTTATTCAAAGTTTCGCTTTTTTCATTTGTTACTTAGTATTATGCGATATCCATGCCAAAAAATTAATTTAAATAAAAACAACTACTTGATTCGCAAGGGAGGGGTGAGAGTATGTCAATCTGACAGAGAAATTGTCATTTTGACAAGAAAGGGGAATTCCCCTGGTATTTACCCTCACCCCGGCAATTGATATCATGTATTTACTATTGAGTATTGAACAGGTTTGAGGGTTCCAGTAATCAACACACTGTGGAGGTAAAAAAATGATTAGTCCAAGTCGACAAGACCATTATTCACCTTTTTTCAGGAAAATTGTCCTTCTGCTGGCAGGCACCGCTTTTCTTGCTCAGGCCTCGCTCTGCTACGGGGAGGCAGGCGGCCTGGAGGCGGACCCGATCAAGGTTCTGCGCAAGGAGCATGAAATCATCAGAAAGGTGGCCGCGGCTGCTGAGACTACCGCGGAAAAGATCCGGAACCATCCCCTGGAGCTCGATCTCGAGCGGATCGACAAATTCCACGATTTCTTCAAAAATTTCGCCGACCGATGCCACCACGCCAAGGAGGAGGACGAGCTGTTTCCCGACCTGAAAAAGGTGCTGGAGGATGCGACGGTGGTTGAGCTTCTGAGCAAACAGCATCAGGAGGGCAGGATTCTCTTGAGCGGCATCAAGAAGCAGCGCGCCGCCCTGGCCGACAAGACGATGATGGCGAGCGACAGGGCCCTGTCCAGGTATCTCTATGAGTATGCCCAGTTGATGTACAGGCATATCGATCTGGAAAACGAGTATCTGTGGCCTATAGCCGTGGTCCGGCTGAGCGACAGCCGGAAGAAGGATCTGACCGAGGGTTTTCACCGGATCGAGACCCGGGAGCTGGGCAAGGGATTCCATGAAAAGTACCATGCCCTGGCCATGGAACTGCTCGGCAAGGAGGAGAAATAGCCCCCCGCCGGTTTCCGGAGAAGCCCGGCGGGAAGCTGGGGGAGATAGTGGTCAGATTTCTATGGTCCCGGTCCAGCGGGGCACGCCGTGCCTGGAGAGATAGTCCACGATGTTTCCGGGGCCGTAGTATCTGAGGCGGCCGTTCTGTCTGAAGGCGAGGGCGGCGTGGTCTATCTTGTAGCCGGCGCTGCGGGCCGTTTCCGTAAGTTTTCCCAGGAGTTCCCTGTTTTTGTCCTCGGTGCCGGTCTGGGTCCTGGCGTTGAAAACCGCGAAGTCCGTCCAGCCGCCTAGGATTTTACGCTCACTGAGATGGGCGAGATGTACCTTCATGGTTGTTTCCTCCTGCAGAATTTTTTGATTTCAGCGGGTTCAGGCAGGTGCCTTCCGTGTTTATCTGCAGCCTAACACCCTCCGGGGTCATTTTCTGATCCCGGCTGAAATTTTTTTTTCAAAAAATTAGGCGGAGGTTATTTTTCGTATTGAGCCAGGGCGTCCCGCAGGCACCGGGCCACCCGGCGCCGGAGTTCGGGAGGGCCTTTGACCTCGACGCCCGGGCTGTAGCGCAGGATGTCCTGGGTCAGTTCGGTGGGGTCGCTGTAGGGGAGGCGCAGTTCATAGGAGCCGTCCGGAAGCATTCTGCCCTCCTGGGCAGGATGCCAGCTCTCTTCGGCGGCCCAGCGGGCCTGGAGGGGCGAGAAATGGAGGACCGCGGTTGCTGAGGCCGGCCCGGCAAAGATGCCGTAGCCCTGGCCGAAGTGGCTGTCCAGCTCGGTGGCCGGGATTTCTCTGGCCTTCTCCTCCAGGAGACGGACCTGGCGGATGCGATCCAGGGCGAAGACCCGGAGGCCGCCGCTTAAGTGGCACCAGGCGTCCAGATACCAGTTGCCGCGGTAGTGGATGAGCCGCTGCGGAGACACCTCTCTTTCTGACTGGTGATCCTGGCTGCGGCTGTGGTATGATATCTCAAGACGGAGCCGGCGCAGCACCCCGTCGGCCGCCCGGCGGAAGTTGTCAACCGCATAGGTGCGGAAACCCGGCCCCAGAATGCGGAAACGGTCCAGGGCCCGGGCGCTGTCCAGTCCCTGGGAGGAAAGGATTCTGTCGATCCTGTTTTTGAGGGCGGAGAGCTTGTCGCGGAAAAGACCGGGATCACTCTGTTCCAGAAGGCGGTGCATGGCCAGGAGGGCGTAGAGCTCGGAGCTGTTGAACCAGAGACCGGGAAGCTCCTGGTACTCAGAATTCTTTTCCAGGAGATAGCCGCCCTCCCGGCTGCTGATCGGGGCGTCGAACTCGTCGCGAAGTTTTCTGATGGTTCGTTTGATCGTGGCCTCGGAGCATTCCAGCCTGTCGGCCAGATCAGCCAGGCTTATCGGGGTGCGACGGGCCTTGAGGAGGTCGTGCAGTTCATATATGCGGTCGAATTTACTCATGAAACGAGCTGATGAGTCGAAGGCGGCCATGCTGGTGTTTCGGCCGCCGCCGTGTTGATCGGAGCCGGTCTTGACCGGTGTTATGCTGTCAGCATATCTTTAAAGGAAATGAAGGGTCCGGTCAAGGGGGAGACTATCTCGCCAGGCTGATTACAAGCTCCTTCTTGCTGATGTAGTAGAAGCTGTCGGCGAGATTGTCCTTGTGGGAGAAAATCACCCGGTTCTTGAGAGGATCGACCTCGTCGATGAACCAGGTGTTGATGCTCTGTATGGTAAATCCTTCCTTTTTGATGGAAGGATTCTCGTTAAGGAGATCCTCCATGCGGCGCATGGACATGGGTTCCCCATTCTGGAGAGTGTAGGAGATTTTTATGGCCTTGCGGTCTTCCGAGAAGATGACGGTCACGTTGAAAACCTGCCACTTGTATCTGGCCAGGATAGTGTCGTCATCTCTCTCCACTGGCTGACTGAGCGGTCTGCCGTACCTCAGGTTGCACTTGTGGAGGGTTTCTCCCAGGCGGGCCAGGGCGGGTGTACTTGACAGAAAAACAAAGAGCATTGTCCAGACGGTGATCTTCATGATGCATTCCTCAGTGGCAGGGGTTGAAAAAATACCGTTCCTGACTCCATTAGAGAGCATTTGTGCTGGGTATGTCAAGGGAACCTTGAAAAATTGCCCTATGGTCCGATCACTGTGTCGCGGACATTGGAATGGATTCGTCACCTTCCTTGCCAGAACGCACCGAAGGCACGGTTAAGAGAAAAATGCTCACACATGCTGCTCTTTTTATTTTTTTGTCGCTCCTTATCCTCGAACCAGATGCCTAATTTTTCAAGGCCTCCTCACGTCGAAAGATATGGATAGCTGGTCGATGGACCGGGCGGACCGGCAAGAGGGAGCGGGGATGATTGTCCTGTTTAAGAAAAAATGGAGCGGCATCAGATGACTGTCAGTTCTTTTCTTGCCGTAGTGGTCGGCAGCTACCTGGTTATCGTGGCCCTGGCCTGGAGTTTTCAGGCCAAACTGGTTTTCTATCCTTCATCCCGGCTGACCGCAACCCCGGCGGACATCGGTCTGACC
>JBEPXR010000215.1:0-4699 GCA_041641775.1 Desulfobia sp.
TTGACGGCAACAAGGTCGAATTGATCGTCAAGGATTCTGGGGGCAGCAAGGAGAAAGCGGTTTCTTTTGCCAGGCAGTTGATCGAAGAGGAAAAAGTCTTTGCCATACTTGGACCCACTCGGAGCGGCTCCACCATGGCTATTAAAAATATCTGCGAGCAGAGCGGAACCATCCTGATCTCCTGTGCCTCAACCAAGAAAATTGTCGACCCTGTCGCCAAGTACGTCTTCAAAACCCCCCAGAACGACTCCCTGGCCGTCCGCAAGATCTATAAGGAAATGCGGAATCAGGATATTTCAAAAATCGCGGTGGTAGTTGGCGGCACCGGCTTCGGCAAGATGGGGAAGATGTTTCTCAACGAACTGGCTTCCGAGTATGGAATCGAGGTCCTGGCCAATGAAACCTATTCCCCTAAGGCAACAGACCTTACCGCCCTTGTTGCCAAGTTGAAGGCCAATAAAGATATCGAGGCGGTGGTTAACTGGTCCATTGTTCCGGCCCAAACCATACTGGCTAAAAACATGAAACAGGCCGGGTGGGACGCGCCCCTCTTTCAAAGCCACGGCTTCGGAAACATCAAATATGTCAAGGCAGGCGGTAAAGCCACTGAAGGAATCATTTTTCCGGCCGGCCGGCTGCTGATAGCCGAGCAGCTCCCGGAAGACCATCCCCAGAAGGAGGTGCTGGTCTCCTATAAGAACAACTATGAATCCAGATACAACGAACCGGTGAGCACTTTCGGAGGGCATGCCTACGACGCTTTCAAAATCCTGTGCCGGGGCATCGAGAAAGCCGGAGTGGATCAGGAAAAAGTAAGAACCGCCATTGAAAATCTGAAAAACTTTCCTGGAACCGGAGGGGTCTTCAATTTTTCCCCGACCGATCACAGCGGTCTTTCCATCGACGCCTTTACAATGATTACGGTCAAAGAAGGCAAGTTCATACCCTACGAGTAAACTCTAACTTGTGTTTGAAAAAGAGGATCCCGCAAAGTCCCCCTTCCAGGCAAGGGGGACTTTTTTCAGTGTTGAGACCTTTCATTCTCATTTATTATTAACCAGATGACCTTCGAGCTTTTCTGCCAGTATTTTACCGCCGGTATAACCTATGGCATCATTTATGCCATTGTGGCCATCGGTTTCAATATCATTTACAACACCACAGGCATAATAAATTTCGCCCAGGGGGAATTTGTCATGCTCGGGGGAATGGTAGCCATCTCCTGCACCCCTTTCATGCCCCTGCCTCTGGCCATCGCCACTGCGGTTGCCGTTACCATGCTGGTCGGGGCCCTGATCGAAATCTTTTTCATCCGCTGGCTGAAAAACCCCTCCGTCCTCAGGATGATTATCATAACCATCGGGCTGTCCATTGTCATTCGTGAGGTAGCTCTCCATATCTGGGGTGAGTCGGTGCGCTCCCTGCCATATTTCAGCGGAGATGAAACCTCGTCCATCCAAATTCTGGGGGCGGACATGTCCCCCCAGGTCCTCTGGGTCATCGCCATCTGCACCCTGATTGTGGCCTTTCTCACCCTCTTTTTTAAAAAGACCGCCATGGGCCAGGAAATGAAAGCCTGCTCCGCCAACAGGACCGCCGCCACCCTCTGCGGTATCAATGTCCGCAACATGGTAACCTTTTCCTTTCTATTGAGTGCCGGAATAGGTGCGCTGGCCGGCTGTGCCATTTCACCGATCACCTACACCCAGTATGACATGGGTCCCAGCTTTGCCATCAAGGGATTCACCGTGGCCATACTTGGTGGCCTGGGCAATTCGGTAGCCGCTGTGGGCGCCGGCCTGATACTGGGCCTGATCGAATCCTTTTCAATCAGCGTCCTGCCCCTGGTTTATAAAGACGTTATCGCCATATCCATACTGCTTATTATTCTCTTCATTAAGCCCCATGGTCTGTTCGGCAGCAGGGAGGCAGCTGGTCTCAAGGAATTCTGATGCGCTTATCTCTTTATTTTCCTGTTATAATTCTGGCCCTGCTCGTCGTTTTTATCCAGCTTCTGACCCAGTGGACGGACTCCGCCTATTACCTTACCCAGCTGACCATGTCAGCCTATTATTCCATTGTGGTTATTGGCCTGTGCATGGTGATGGGCTACGCCGGACAGATCTCTCTGGGCCATGCCGGCTTTTTCGCCATCGGCGGCTACTTCTCTGCCTTCCTGACCACCTGCAATCTCATGGAACTGCAGGATAATACTATCATTGCCTTGATGGACAGGCTTAACCTTCTCAGCTCCGGGACCAGTCTATACGGCGAACAGCTGCTCTATTTCAATCCCTGGGTGGCCTGTATTCTGGCAATAATCACCGCCGCCACCATAGCTTTTGCCATCGGCATTCCCGTCCTCAAATTGAAAGGTCATTATCTGGCCATGGCTACTCTGGGTTTTGGCATCATCATTTATCGCATCGTCCTGGCTGTGCCCTTTCTGGGCGAGGCGGATGGCCTGTCCGGGGTTCCCGGCTTTGACATCCTTCCGGGAATCACGGTCAGCGGAGATTTCGGAGCCCGGACCAGTAATTACTACATAGCCTGGATTCTGGTCATTCTGGGAATGATACTGTTGATCAGTCTGATCAATTCCCGGGTCGGCAGAGGCCTGCGGGCAATACACGGTTCTGAGGAAGCCGCCCGGGCCATGGGGATCAATACGGCACGCTACAAACTGAACGCCTTCGTTATCAGCGCGGTGTTTGCGGCTGTGGCAGGCGTTCTGCTCACACATTACAACGGTGGGATTGGCCCCTCTGAGGCGGGAATCATGAAATCGGTGCGATATGTCGCCCTGGTTGCCGCCGGCGGCATGGCAAGCCTCTGGGGGGCTCTCATAATGAGTGTCGTCCTGAACTTCATGTCGCTGCGGGGAATGTTCGGGGCCTACGATGATGCGGTTTTCGGTATTATTCTCATCCTTATAATGCTTTTTGCCCCTGAAGGGGTGCTTCGTCTCACTCTGTACAGCAGGGTAAAAAACTGGTTTTCCAGGCCGTCGGGCACAGAGGCCGGCGAGGTAGCGGAGTCTAAGGCTGAATGATTATTCTGGAGATAGATAACCTCTCCCGCAGTTTCGGCGGCCTTCAGGCCGTGGATGATGTCGACTTTCAGGTGAAAAGGGGGGCAATCAAGGCGGTTATCGGTCCCAATGGTGCGGGCAAGACCACCCTGTTCAACTTGATTACCGGCAATATTCCCGCCGATTCCGGCCGAATCGTCTTCAATGGCAGCTCCATTTACGGACTGCCGCCTTATCAGGTAGCATCCCGCGGAATTGCCCGGACTTTTCAGAATATCAAACTCTACACCGGCATGACAGCTCTGGAAAATGTCATGGTCGGTCGTCATCTCCGCAGTTCTTCGGGATTTCCTTCCTCCATGCTCAAGCTTCCCCGGACCTGGAAAGAGGAAAAGGCAATACGCCAGAACAGCATGGAACTCCTCGACTTCCTTGGAATGACAAAGTACGCCGATCAGGAGGTCTCCAACCTGGCTTTCGGGCAGCAGCGAAGTGTCGAATTTGCCCGGGCCCTGGCCATGGAACCCCAGCTTCTTCTTCTGGACGAGCCCGCTGCCGGACTGAACATGTATGAAACCGCCGAAATTGCCGATCTGATCACTACAATACGGGATCAGGGCATAACCATCCTGCTGGTGGAACATGACATGTCCCTGGTCATGGATATCTCCGATGAAATACTGGTTCTCAACTTCGGCCGCAAAATTGCCGAAGACAAACCAGCAGCCATCCAGGCCAATCCGGAAGTTATCCAAATCTATCTGGGGGAGGAAGATGCTTAAGGTACGGAACCTTGAGGCAGGATACGGCAAGCTGCGGGTGCTGAAAAGAATTTCGCTGCATGTGGCTCCCGGGGAAATCGTCACCCTGATCGGAGCAAACGGGGCCGGCAAGACCACCCTGCTTTCCTGTCTTAGTGGCCTTATCAGACCCATGGCCGGAGAAGTTCTGCTTGAAGACCGGAGAATCGACAGCCAGTCCGCCGAGAAAATAGTACCCCTCGGCTGTTCACTGGTTCCGGAAGGCAGGCAGGTTTTTGCCACCATGACGGTGGAGGAGAATCTGGTACTGGGGGGATACGTCCAGTATCGCCGTGACAAAAAACGGACTGCCGCCGACCTGGCCAGAATATACGATCTTTTTCCCGTCCTCAAAGATAGAGCCGGACAGCTGGCAGGCACCCTCTCAGGAGGCGAACAGCAGATGCTGGCCATGGGAAGGGCTCTAATGGCCAGGCCGCGCTTGATCATGCTGGATGAGCCTTCCACCGGACTGGCTCCCCTGATCGTCAAAAATATATTTGAAATTATTAAGAAAATGCGCTCGGAAGGCAACACGGTGCTGCTGGTCGAACAAAACGCCAGGGCTGCCCTGGGAATTGCCGACCGGGGGTATGTTCTGGAGACAGGAAAAATCATTATCCAGGGTCCGGCGAACGAACTTCTTGCCAATAAGGATGTTCAACGGGCTTACCTGGGCAGGATGAAAACCCGAAACGCCTGAAACCGCAAATCTCAACCCGCTGAAAACCATGACCTACTGGGAAGCCGACAAGGAATGCATCAATCGTGATGATCTGGAACAGCTGCAGCTCGAACGTCTGCAGGCCACCCTCTACCGGGTAGCTAACAATGTTCCCTTCTATCGAAAAAAATTCAGGGAGCTCAA
>JBEPXR010000216.1:0-4697 GCA_041641775.1 Desulfobia sp.
ATGCCTGTTCTGAAACAGGTCTAAAAATTTTTCCACTTGGGGGTTTACGGTTATAGGGAAGTCATAGGTGATTTTGACTTTAGTCTCTACCTCATCGGTTGCCTCTGCAGACAGGTCTGTATCCTCTTTCCCGGAGTGTCGATCCTGGTCTGCATATTTGTCGGTTTCTTCGGCTTCGCCTGGAGTCGGGGGGAGATCTCGATCATTTTCAGCTTCTTTTATATTGTCCCTGTTGGCAGGACGGATGGTGTAATAGGAAGGAGGTTCATCAAGTGGTTTCCCATGTCCGGGGAAGTAGTCCGGTCCGGTCTTTGCAGGAAGTGGATCGGAACTGTGCCGTCCGTTATCCTTGTCTCCGGACCCTTTTCTTTTTTCAATCTGTTCGGCCGGTCTTTCCAGGGCAGACCATTTGTTGGCAGCAGAACAGGAAGAAAGGGTCAGACATAAGGTAATGATGACGAGGTGAAAGCAGCTGTATGATGTGTTGAGGTCTTTTGTCCTATCCATTATACTTGACACAATCAAAGATGAGCCCCATATTCAGAGGAAGTTGATAATTCTGTGACAACCTTCGCTTTTAACTAATTATAAATCCCCAGCGATATCCACCGTAATCTTAATCCTGTAGGAAAACTTTTTCAATTGATTCCATGCTCAAAAACTTTTTCGTATTTTCTGTCGGCCTGATCGGTTTGTCTTTGCTCCTGATTGTAGGGGCGTATTTCGGGCTGGTAGTTTTTCCGTCAGGCAGCGGGATGGACAGGGAAACCATAAAAACAATTCTCGCAAGACAGAGTCCGGTTTATTACAGCGACGGAGAAACAGTCATGGGCTATTTTTTCCGTAACTCCCACCGTCTCTATGTCCCATACCAGAAGATACCCGATGACTTTATTAACGGCATAATTGCTGCTGAAGATCAGGAATTTTTTTCCCATCCAGGTGTCGACCTGACCGGCATATTCAGAGCTTTTATAGCCAATGTCAAGGCAGGGCGCGTTGTTCAGGGAGGAAGCACCATAACCCAGCAGACGGCAAAAAATCTTTTTAAAAGACAGGAGCGGTCTCTGAAGGCGAAACTCAAGGAGCTTCTTTACGCCCTACGTCTCGAGCATCATTACAGTAAAGAAGAAATTCTTACTTTTTACGCCAATCAGTTTTATGTCAGTGGTAATGGCAGAGGGCTGGGGGTCGCCGCCCGTTACTATTTTGATAAAGAGGTGGATGATCTTACTCTTGTGGAGTGTGCCTTTATCGCAGGAAGTGTCAAGGGGCCGAATTACTATAATCCCTTTACCAAAAGTGACCCGGAAGACAAGGGAACCGCCAGAGAGCGGGCCAAGGAAAGAACCGCCTATGTCCTGAAGAAAATGCATTCCCTCGGGATGATAACCTCCCTCGAATATCACCGGGCTCTGGGGGAGGAAATACCCTTCAATAAGGGGCGAATGAGATATCCTCTGAACACGGTCATGGATATGGTCGAGGAAGGTCTCAATGCCATACATATCCGGGAGGCTCTTGCCGATCATGGCATAGATAATGTGGCTACTTCAGGGATCAAGGTGGTCACTACGATTGATCGAAATATTCAGGAGTCGGCAGTGTACTCTATGCGTAAGACCCTGTCTCGGCTGGATATCCGTCTTTCCGGCTATGAGCGGGATAAGGTGCAGCGGCGATACGGCGAGCTGAATCTAAAGAGGACCTCCTCTCCCGCAGATGGTGACTTTCTTCCCGGGCGGGTAGTCAGTGTCGACAGGGAGGGACCGCCCGCAGTCGAGGTAAAGCTGGGTGATGCCGACCACTTAACCGGAATCATCGATAGACGGGGCCTGCTTCCTGCTCTGACAGCCCTGGTCAAGTATGAGCGGCAGCGCTGGTCCGAACCGGAAGATGGAGACTGGCCGCTTCTTCTTGATCAGATCAATGAGGGGGACCTGATTTATGTTTCCGTTCAGGGGCACAATAAGAAAACTGGCAGCTACGAACTGGTCCTGGAAAAATATCCGACACTGCAGGGAGGCGCTCTGGTTATCCGAGACAGCCTGATAAGAGCGCTCGTAGGTGGCTACAGCAATTTTTATTTCAACCGGGCTGTTCAGGCAAAACGGCCAATGGGTTCCACTTTCAAGGCCCCTCTTTACGCAGCTGCGATTCAACTTGGCTGGAATAATCTTGATCTGCTGGACAACCGCCGCAGGAATTTTGTCTATCAGAACAAGCCGTATTACCCCAAACCCGACCATTACAGTCCCCATGGAAAAGTTACCATGGCCTGGGCCGGAGTGAATTCGGAAAATGTGGCCTCGGTCTGGCTGCTTTATAATCTCTGTAACCACTTGACTCCGGCCCAGTTCAAGGATCTGTTGGAGCATCTGGGTATGGCCCGTAAAGGAGATGAATCATACGGTCAATACAGGAGGAGGGTGCGGGACGAGATGGGAATCGTCGTCAATAACAAGACCCTGGAGCAGACTGCCTTTGCCGCTGCCCTCTCGATCTGCAGGGCAGACCTTGCTTTTGCTGGTAGAGAAGATGAAATGAACGTCCTGGAGCGGTTTTTTTACAGTGATGAGTTTGTAGATCGCTCGGAAGACGAAGCTGAGGGAGAGGAGGCGGAAATCAGGAAAGAGCTGTCTTCCTACAGTTTTCAACGAATGCGGTTGATGGCCGACGAACTCAAGAGTGCTGTCGCCCAACTGAATAGTGCTGCTGTGAATAGAGGCGCAGGAGATTCTGAGGAAACAGGAGATCTTCCAGTACCGAATCTGTACATCCACTACCCTTCAAACAGGAGTCCTCTATTCTCAGGTCGGGGGTACACGGCCGCCCTGGCAGAAGGCGAATATATTTTTACCCACGAAGAAGAACCGGGCGAGTACTGGGTTCCCGTGTACCGCCATGAACTTTTGAAGGTATTGGATGCACTGAGTGAGGGGGAAAGGATTACCTTCTGGAATTCGGTGAGGCTCGATAATCTCCTCAGTCTGGAAGCGGTGAAAATCGTGGAAAACTGCCTGCAGGGGGAATTAAAGCGCCTGAAGAGGCACCGGCGTTATTCGCCTGAAGTTCTGCGCGCGGTTCCGGATTTTCGGATATTAGCCGGGCTTAAGTATCTGATAGGTCTATGCCGCACCGCCGGGGTTGAATCCGATCTCAAACCGGTGCTTTCTTTTCCACTGGGGTCCAACGTGGTCAGTCTCCATGAGCTTTGCCGTGTATATGAAGGTATAATGACGGGAAAAGTCAGGGAGAGTGAGATGGGCGTCGATGCCGGAGTTCACCTGATATCCAGAATTATGGCACCCAGTGGAGAAGTGATTTATTCTCTCAATTCCACAATAAGGAGAGTTTCCGATTTCCGAACCGCCATTGAAGTTTCTGATATTTTGAGAAATGTCGTCAGTCATGGAACAGGCAGATATGCAAATCGAGTAGTGAGAATCAGGAAAAGCTCTTCTTCACAGGCGGCAGAGCTTCTCACGGGTGATTTACAGCTTCCCCTTTTCGGGAAGACAGGCACGGCCGATAATTACATTAACTCCACTTTTGTGGGGGCAGTGCCGGGACTGGCCGATTCCGGAAATGGGGTCAATCTTGAAAATCCTGATATTATAGGGGCTTATCTCGGTTATGATAATAACCGTCCCATGGCCAGGACGTCAACGCATATCACTGGAGCGAGCGGAGCCCTCAGGGTCTGGACCGGAATAGCCCGGGATATCGTTCAAAAGGGAAATTATGCCGATTCTCTCGATTTTGTTGATCTGGCCTTTACCGGGGCGGAAGAAGTTCCTCTCAGCTATCTTGATCTTGGTCAGATCCGGGTTCCTGTAAACGGGAAAAATGGCAGACCGAAAACCAATGAATTTAGCGCGGAGGAATTAGACCCTGCTCAGGCATTCGTGACGACTTTCGCTGAAATCGGTGACAATGGTGAGCTGCTGCTGGAGAGGCATTACCGTCCTTACTGGGAGCAGACTGCAGATTGATTCTGTCTGCATTATTGTCCTGTTTTTATTCGATCGGATGGATTATGCTGTAGATCCGGGTAAAAATATTCTATTGAATTCATCAGGCATACTTGAAGGGACAGGTCCGGACGTCGGACTCAATTTTCGATGAGAGATAAATTTTCTTTCAAATTACATACAAAAAAAATGCGAAATATAGCAACTGCGGTAATGCTGTCTTTATTTGTACTCCTCCTGATGAACGGTTGTCAGGGAGGCGTCGCCAGGAAACCGGTGGTTATCGAAGCCCCTGAGCAGGAAGAAAAGATTGAAGAAAAGAAAGTTGAAGATGTGGCAGGCCGAACTGGCGAAGAGTTAACCGAAGCAGAAATTGATGATGCTTTTGGAGTAACAGGGGAGTCTCAGCAGATCCGTTTATTGCGGCGGCGTCTGGAGTTTTACCAGGAGGAGAGCCGGTATTGGCAGAAATTTGCCGAGAAACTCGAGGGGCTTGATCTGGAATTCGACGGGCTGGGAGAGTGGCGGAAGTGTGGCACCTTCTACCAGGATATGATTGCCGAGTACCGGGACATCCTTCTACAGGATAAGCAGAGGGAAGAGGGAGGGCTTTCAGGCAATCAAGATCCATGGTCGATCCTGGCCCAGGATTTTGGCTACCTTCGGGGTAACAAGGCAGTCTCCGAACCCTTTTCCGGTGAGTATGGAGATGGTCCGACCAGT
>JBEPXR010000217.1:0-4694 GCA_041641775.1 Desulfobia sp.
GGGGAAGGGCCGTTGACGTCCGGGGCGACAGCACCGAGGCAGGATCCACCCGCGGCGTGTTCGACAACGGTGGAGATTATGTGGTATTTGAAGGAAGACCCAACAACGGCACTTTCTTTAACTGGCAAGAGTTCATGGTGAATTATGCCAATGGCGACCAGCGCTTCAGATCCGCCAATGAACTCCGCAGTGATCTGAATGCCAAGGGCATCAATCCCTCAAGTGACGGTTCCTTCAGCAATCCTGTCTACTCGTATTGCCGAACCGGCTATCTTGCCTCCACGGGCTTCTTTGTCTTCGATGCCATCCTCGGCTGGGATGCCATGATCTATGACGGTTCCTGGAGTCAGTTCGGCAAGATGTCGGCCAACGCTGCCAAGGGTGGAGAACTGCCCGATCAGGACTGGGCGGTTGACAATTCCACCTACATGGAAGAGATTACCTACAACGCCGATAACACACAGGATATCGAGCCACTCAATCCTGACAGCGACGCCCTGGATATTAATCCTCTGACCAATGCTCCTAACCAGGTTGAAGAAGCTGATTCCAGCTATCAGCCTAAACAGACCGCCCCTGATGATGGAGGTGGAGCTCCAAGTCCGGTTGATGACACACCGGCCATCGGCTGCTGATAAATCATGACTGTTTGCCCCCGCCCCAGGGCGGGGGCCTTTCATCTATACTTATTGAAGGAGGATACGCATGAAAATGCAGAAAATAAAACTCTTAAGTGCACTTACAATGGCCTTTGCTCTGCCGTCGGCCCCCGCTCTGGCCGGACCGACCTGGGAATTCGGTCCGGACTACCAGGGTTTGCTGAAATTCGAATATAAAGGTCAATTCCGTCTCACGGTTCGCGATACGGGCTCCGGTCCGGACAATGATGAAACCAGTAAGGAGTTCAACTTCCGTCGCAACCGTCTGGCCTTCATGGGCGTCTATGGGGACCATCTTGGCATGTACGTGCAAGCCGATTATATCGATGATACCAATATTGGCACCTTCTCAGTTGGAGATGGCGGTTCTGACTTCCGGCTCCTCGATGCTGTTTTCCGTTTTAATTATAATGATTCACTCAACTTCTGGGCAGGAAAATTCAAACATTCCGGGACCCGCGAAAACATGGAGGCCTGTTATAAGCCTTTGACATTGGACCGTTCTCTATTTATACGAACGCCCTTGAACGACGACGGTACCCGTGACAAAGGGGTGGAACTGTGGGGCAATCTTTTCGATCAGCGCTTTCAGTACCGGGTAGCTGCCATGAATGGCCGCAACGACTCCGGGTCCTCGCCGGATACCGATTTCCGGTATACAGCAAGGGGTCATGTTACTCTGCTCGATCCGGAATCAAGCCACGGCTACAGAGGGACCTACAGAGGTGAGAAAAAAGTCCTGACCTTGGGCGCCAGCTACCAGATGGAAAACGATGTAGCCTTTAATGACGTCACGGCAAATACTGGAGCCGTCGATTACGAGGGCTGGAGCGCCGACCTCTTCTTCGAATATCCTCTGGAAGATATAGGCACCTTCACCTTTTCCACGGCCTATGCGGATTATGACCTGGAAGACGCCTATCAAGGAGCAAATCCTGACTCTGAGACTATAGGGGTCAGCGGCGAGAAAAACGGGGGCTACACCAAAATCGGTTATATGCTGCCTAACATGCCGCTCCAATTTTTCGCCCGAGCCGAAAACTGGTCTTTTGCCCAGCTGCGCAACGTCATTGACCAGGAAGTCGACTGGTACGCTGGTGGCCTGAATTACTACTTTCGGGGACAAAATCTGAAACTGACCCTGGAATATTCCAGTACCGATTTTGACAAGGAAGGAACTTACGGCGGAGTAACCAGTGAAGATTTCGAAACCCTCGTCACCCAGCTTCAGCTGATCTTTTAAGTGCAACTTTTCAAGGAGGGGATTATGCATCGGAAGATCATGATCCCCTTCTCTCATCTTGAGAATAACCACAGAAAATCACGCCCCCCCTCTATACTTTTCTCTGCAGCATGACCCCATTCCGCCGTATTCTCAGCGGCCTCTCTCTGTTTTTTCTCCTCTTTGCCTGCTCTTCGGACCAATCCTCTGAATGCCAGAAATGCCACCGAGGGCTGGAACAGACCTCGGCTTCCCATGAAGACTGTTTAAGCTGTCATGGGGGAGATGCCCAAGCCGCTGAAAAAGAAAAGGGGCACCGGGATATGTATTGTCAAGGCAAGCCAGGTAAACCGGAATGCTGGGAGGAGACGTGCGGACGCTGCCATCCCTATCAATTGAAGCGGGTTCAGGCCAATCTGATGACGACCAACACCGGGATGATCCGGAATATTCAAGCTACCTGGGGAGGGAAAGGGAGTGGTCCTTACGCAGTCCGGGCCGGAGAGGTTTATGACAGTAACGGCACCCTGCAGAAACTGGTCTCAGTGACCGAGCTGGATGGTCTGGCCGGAGAACTGTATCGCAAATTCTGTTCTCTCTGCCATGTGAACCGTGAGACCAACCGAATCTGGGGCGGAAGTCACGGCGGCGGCTGCGCGGCCTGCCATTTCCCCTATAACGACAATGCCACCTATCAGGGCGAAGACGAAACAGTTCAAGGCAAATGGCCCTATTCGTCAAGCCATCGGATGTCCGCTCTTCCTGAAAATAAAGTCTGCCAGAGATGCCACAACCGCAGCGGCCGGATAGCTCTATCCTACCAGGGCCTGAACGACGGGAACAACGGCCTGGTTCCAACCAAAAACGGCATGCCCGGCCCTCACCTGCTGGGCGGTCTCAGAAACGCTACCTCGATAACTCCGGACATCCATTTCGCCAAGGGCATGGACTGCATCGACTGTCACACCTCCCGGGACATTATGGGTGACGGTTATGCCTACCGCAACATGTACCTGCAGACCGAAATCAGATGTGAAGACTGCCATGGCAGTCCACAAAAGAGACCGGAGCATAAAGCGATCCTGCGGGAAAATGCTGAGCCGCTGCGGGAATCGGTGAATTATCGACGAAAAACAGTGCGAGGGGACAGGATGATCCTCACCGGCAAAGGACGACTTTATTCCAACGTATATTCCGAAGAAGACAAAGTAGTGGTATTCGATAAACGGGACGGCCAGAGACACGTAAGCAAGGTCATAACCGGTACGCCCGAGCATACCATTGCCGGACATGAACGGCTGGAATGCTATGCCTGCCACTCTCATGCCGTACCGCAATGTTACGGCTGCCATACCAAGTATGATATGACAAAGCTCGGTCGCGATTATGTCAAGGGCCGCAAGACTCCGGGTAAATTCAGCGAGACCGAGGATTACCGGATGCTCTATCCTTTTCCCCTGGCCTTGAATCAGAAAAACAAGATCTCCCCGGTCACTCCGGGCTGTCAGTCTTTTGTCACGGTAATCGGGCCAGATGGTAAAAAACGGCTGGATGATTATGTTTTTCCTTATAAAGGCGAGCCCAGACTGCGCTTCGCCCCTTTCTACAGTCATAATACCGGGGGCAAAGCCGTGGAATGCCGGGAATGTCATGCCAATCCAGCTTTTCTAGGATTTGGTCAGCATGTAGTTGAAAACGATAACATCAAGGCCACCTTGATATGTGAAAAATCAGATGATAAACCGCTTGATGGCTTCCTGACCATGGAAGATGGCCACATCAATGCTTTCTCCGCCGTAATCAGGGAAAATTCCAGACCGTTTAACGGACGGGAGATAAAAAGGATAATGCGGGTCAATCTATGCCTGACCTGTCACGGCAGCGGCAAGGACCCGATCTATCAAAAGGAGCTTGATTACGATGCGCTGGATGATTGTCTGGCTCGTTCTGGTCGCACTCTTCCCTGACAAGCCTGCCCCGGCTGCGGACCGGGTATGCCCCGAAAAGGGAAATTGCAGCGGTTGCCACCAGACCGGCCCCACTGGGATTCATAACACCCTGACCTGTATTGACTGCCACAATCAATCTGCAGGATTTCTTGGGGATCCCTCGTCACTCTCCGATGGTGCTGCCGGCTGCCTCCATTGCCATCCGGAGAGTAAAGGTTTTCTCCAGAGCCCCATGGTCACCCGTCTGACCGAGAAAAAGGTGGTACGGGAAAGTTTCGGAGACATTGATCAGCATTTCTTTGACAAAAACTGCCAGGACTGCCATATTAGCGGTTGCCTCGATTGTCACGGCCGGGATGGCCACCGAATCAGCCGCCCAGGTGAAGAGACGTGTCATTCATGCCATCGTGGCTATTTCGTGGGAGCAGACTACTATGGCCGGGCCCCGCGTGAAGATGCCCTGCGTTATCAACGCGGCCTGGAAGTTGACGGTGTAAGATATCTGAAAATGATCCCTGATATCCATGCCGAGGCAGGTCTGAGCTGCGGGGCCTGCCATACCATGGCCAGCCTGGCCGGTGCCGAACCGGCAAAGGACTGCCGCAGATGCCACCAGCCTGACCTGAGCGTCATCGAACACAGCATCGATACTCACCTGACGGATATGGAATGCTCTGCCTGTCATGCTTCCTGGGCTCCCCAGGAGTATGGAACCTTCTATATACGAGTTGGGAGTGAGAAGGTCAGGAATTATTTCCCGATCAAAAAGACTGGGGCAGAAGAGTATATCAAGAGCAGCTATTTAAAACGCCAGGATGCTCCCCCTCTGGGGATAAACAACCGGGATAAAATCAGCCCGATCCG
>JBEPXR010000218.1:0-4688 GCA_041641775.1 Desulfobia sp.
TCCGGTTATCCTGCATCAGCAGAGTGTCTGCCGAAGCATCTATCCGAAAAAATCTGGCCTGCCAGCCAAGAGCAGCGGCGCAGAGCAAAAGAACCACCAGGACAATTTTTCGGTGGGAAATGATCAGTCCAACTGCAGCTCGGACGATTCTGTCAATAGGCCGCATCCCGTTGAACCCCCTGCAGGTACATATTCCGAAAGAAGACATAGGGCTCGTCGCTTTTCTGATGGAGTATCAGATAGCGACTTGCTTGAGGAGAGAATTCCTGCAGATGATCGAAACCTTGAACTACGGCCGTGGTTGGATTTTCCGTGAGATAGGTAATCGGATTGAGAAAATACTCTGTAAGATTGGACAGTGTATTACGTATATCGGAAGGCCCCAGAATTGGCAACACCAGGTAGACACCGTATCCTGCCCCGTAATGGGCCAGGCTGTCTTCCAGATGTGTTTCCGCTCTCTCCAGTCCGTAACGGGTTGCCGCCGGATCAAAAAAACCAAGTATCCCGAGCGTGGTGTTAATCCCAAAACGTTTCAGGTTGTGTTCAGCCTTCTTCAGATCGAACCGCACCAGGTGATTGAGCAGATAAACAGGGGTCTTTATGTTGTAGAAGAAGTTATTGACACCGGCCTCAACCGGATCAGGTGTAACCCTCTGATAGCCGCGGCTTGCAGGGATCAACAAATAACGGTAGGCATAATGATTGAAGGCGAAGAATACCCGGTTCAGACCGCTCAGGGGATCGGAATAGTTACGGTAGGCAACAACATGAGCAGTAATATTATCTTCCTCTGCCACGGCCGGGTGGCGATGGTGGCCGGGAAAAGGCAGAACGTTGTCACGGGAAGGCGTGGTGTACTGAACTCCTCCATTCTGCCTCGGACCTGATCCAGCGCATCCACTGAGGAAAACCGCCCCCACCAGCAAAATCACCATGGATATCGTAAATAAGGCGCCGGAAAAAACACTGAACCAGACTTTTTTCCGGCGCATCAACTTTTTATCTCCACGGTTAAGTCAGTTAATCCTGCTGAATACTGATGATTGGTATCAAAATCTCAGGGCGCCGGCCTTTTTCTTCCAAATATGAGGGCCAAAACAAACAGAATGATAAAAATAAAGAAAAGGACCTTGGCAATGGTCGCGGCTGCACCGGCAATGCCTCCGAAACCGAAAACGGCGGCAATAATCGCAATGATAAAAAATACTATAGCCCAGTATAACATGGTATATCTCCTCGTTTCCAAGTACTGATCAATTCATTTACTTGTCGTCATTTGGATTTACTCTAATCCGCTACCTGCAGACCAGAGGTAAGCCGGAGGGACATTAGCCCCCTCCGGCAGCAGTGAACTTTCTTTAGTGTTCCATTTCGTCTCCAGCTTCTTCAATGCCTTCTGCTGTCTCTTCAACCGCCTCATCCATCTCTTCTCCAGCTCTTTCGGCCGGTCCTTCCTGTTCACAGGCAGCCAGGCAAAAAGCAAACAGCAATACACAAAAAATCGAAACAATTTTCTTCCAGGTCTTCATAATCTTTCCTCCTTTTGATTTTCAATTGCAAAGAAAATCCGCCAAATGGGGTTCCTTTGGTGTTACAAACAAGATGTTGCCGGGTAAAAACGGAGGTGATAGAACCGATCCCCCGGATATCTTTTCATAAAATAAAGTATACTGACACTGTTACAGACTGTGTAGCACTTTTTTCATATTTTTTGCCCCGCCCCCCTCTCCCCCTACTATTGCCTTCATCCACGGGGGGATATCTGTTAGAATATCCTGTAGATATCTCTACCTCTTACAACTCAAAGTACAGGCGATTATCAAATATTTCATGCTACCTGCATTCTTTACATTCAGGATGGGGAGTATTTCTGAAGGACACTGAGGCATGGAAGACAGGACACGTCACGTCCTTGTCATCGAAGACAATGAAGACCTGGCACTGGTTCTCAAAATGCACCTGGAGGACCAACGCTATACGGTCGAACTCAGTCACGACGGGATGGGAGGCTGGACCAGGGTACAGAACCATGACTACGATCTTGTCATTCTCGATCTCCTGCTCCCCGGTCTCGACGGCCTGGAGATCTGCCGACGCATCAGAGCAAAAAGTTCCTATACCCCGATTGTCATGCTGACCTCGAAGTCTTCAGAACTGGACAGGGTCCTTGGTCTGGAAATGGGGGCAGATGATTACGTGGTCAAACCTTTCAGCATAAGAGAACTGCTGGCCAGAATAAAGGCAATATTTCGACGCCTGGAGGGATTGCAGAAAAATACATTAACTCAAAAAAAGAAAAAGATCCAGGCGGGTTCTCTGATCATCGATTCTGATCGGAGGAAAGTTTATTGTGAGGACAGGGGCATTGAACTTACCGCAAAAGAATTCGATCTGCTTCTGCATTTTTCCCTCCACCCGGGGAGAGTATACAGTCGCTCTCAACTGCTGGATGCCGTCTGGGGATACGGCCATGACGGGTATGAGCACACGGTCAACTCCCACATTAACCGTTTACGGTCAAAGATAGAAAAAGATCCTTCCAACCCAGGATACATCATCACGGTCTGGGGAGTAGGATATAAGTTCGCCGAACTCCCCGATAGCTCGAAATAGTTATGTTTCGATCACTCTACTCCAAACTTGCCGCCGTCTTCCTGATCCTGTTCACTCTGGTCGGGATATTTGTGGTCATCGTCTTTCTTCTGGCAACTGAAATGTACCGTCAGGAGGTGAGCCAGAAACTCAACCGGAATCTGGCAAGAAACATTGTCGGGGAGCATCCGCTCATCGAAGATCAACGGATTCGACAAGAGACTCTGGAACAGCTTTTTCACCAGTTAATGGTCATCAATCCTTCAATCGAACTCTACCTCCTTGATCCGGAAGGTGAAATTCTGGAATTTTCCGCAGCTCCGGGGAAGGTAAAACGGGAGCAAATATCCCTTACGCCGATCCGTCAATGGCTGTACAGCGAGGCCGACACCCCGTTGCTTGGCGATGACCCCAGGAACCCTGACAAACGAAAAGTGTTCTCGGCCGCCCGTATTCCCGAGCAAGGTGAATTACAGGGGTATCTCTACATCATCCTGGGTGGAGAAGACTATGACACAATCGCCCAGAAAATCCAGGACAGCTTCATTCTTACCCTGACTAGCTGGATTATCCTGGCAGGTCTATTTCTGGCAGTCATGACAGGTCTGCTGACCTTTGCCCTGCTCACCAGGAGGCTGAAGAATCTCTCCCGGGCAATGGCTGCCTTTAAAAATGGGGCAGGCGTGAAGAGCCTGAACCTGCCACTGACTGCTGATACTCGGAATGGGGACGATGAACTTACTGATTTGTCAAAAAACTTTAAGGAGATGGCTCTACGGATTGAAGAACAGATTGAAGAACTGCGGCAAAGCGATGCTCTAAGGCGGGAACTGGTCGCCAATGTCTCCCACGACCTGCGAACGCCTCTGGCTACCTTGACCGCGTACATCGAAACTCTCCAGCTTAAAGAGAACCGTCTGACGCCGGCTGAGCTCCACGAATATCTAAAGATTGCCCACAGACACTGCAACCGGCTGAATTCCCTGATCAACGCCCTTTTTGAACTTGCGGGTCTTGAGGCAAGGGAAGCCGAACTGGAAATTGAACCTTTTAACCTGGCTGAACTGGTGCAGGATGTGGTGCAGAATTTCGAACCTACCGTTCGGAAGAGATCGATCTCCCTTAAAACCAATATAGGGCAGGAAATCCCCTTGGTCATGGGTGATATCAGACTGCTGGAGAGAGCCCTGGAAAACCTTATCATCAATGCCATCCGCCACACCCCGCCAAACGGAACCGTAAGCATCATTCTGACTCCGGTCGGGGACCGGGTGAAGGTCCAGGTCACGGATACCGGAACAGGCATCTCCGAAGCAGATCTGCCCCATATCTTTGAACGTTTTTACCAGACAGCGGAAAAGCAGGGCCCACAATCTTCTGATTCCTCCGGACTGGGCCTGGCCATCGCCAAGAGGATCATCGAGATGCACGGCAATGACATCGAAACAGAGAGCACTTTCGGTTCAGGAACGTGCTTTACCTTCAGCCTCTCCACTCACCCATCCTCCTGAATCCCATTGTCCTGCAGTGCTCTGCCGCCGTTCAGGCCACTATCATCTCTTCGTCTTTCTCGATATCAAACTGCAGGGCAGTCAATGCCTCATCATATTTGTCCAGGATATCGAGCTGATCCCGACCGCCGACATAGACACTGGCGATTTCATAACTGTACATATCCTGACCTCGCAGATCATTAAGGTGCTTACCGGGCTTGACCTTGATTTCAACCTCAGTTCCGGGCTGCCGTTCCTTCAGTTTTTTAATGGCCTGCTTACTGGGAACCCTGGTAATCCTTCCACTTTCAAAGGTCCTCAACATAAAGTGAGCAGCCAGGTTGAATCGGCCCCGCCGTTCCATGGGCTTGGGTTTCTGTCCCAGGGCCAGATCAACCATCACCGAGAGGTGGGAAACACCATGTACCATTTCAAAAATATCGGAATGGGACTGGGAAAGACGAGGATTGATTTCCAGCATCCAGATATGGTCGGAAGTCTGGTCATAGAAAAACTCAATATTGAAGGGAGAGTTATTGAGACCGATCTGGGTCACGGCCAGACGGGCGACATCCATCATTCGATGCTGGATTTCCAAGG
>JBEPXR010000219.1:0-4649 GCA_041641775.1 Desulfobia sp.
TTCAGGCACTCCCGGGCCTTTCCTTACCTGGAACGGATATCACAGCACCTCATCGTCCTCATCCAGGATAAAGCTCTGCAAAAATCTATGCTGCCCGCAGAACCACCTGTTTCAGATATGTTTTCTTCCGTAATAACATCTGGCAAGGAACCGGGGGGAGAGACCCAGGAAAAATCCGCAGAGCAGCAGCTGGTTGAGTAACGTGGTTACCGCCACCCCCCGTTTATGCCATCTTCTTCCCGAGGTCAGAACACTCTCGGGGAGGATCTCTATTTTCCCCTTTTCGGCCAGTTTTCTGACCAGGCTTACATCCTCCATTATCTCCTGTTCGGGAAAGCCTCCTATCTCCTCAAATGTCTCACGTCTCAAAAATATGGCCTGGTCGCCATACGGTAGACCGAGCACCAAAGAACGCAGGGCGGCGCCTTTTTCCAGCAGACGGAATCTGGCTCCCCCGGCATCTATTCCCAGCCTGAAAGCCCCGGCCACTGCACCTTTCCGTTTGAGGGCCCCCGTGACCAAGGGTTGAAAATTTTGTGGCAGAGTGGTATCGGCATGCAAAAAAAGCAGAATTTCCCCCCGCGCCGCTGCCGCCCCCTTGTTCAACTGTCTGCCCCTACCCGGCTCAGAGGATAGTACCCTGGCTCCCTTTTCGCAGGCAAGACCAACGGTGTTATCCATACTGCCGCCGTCGACCATTATCAGTTCACAATCCTGCAGCCTGAGACTGGACAGTGTCTCCCTGATTAGCAGCTCTTCATTCAAAGCTGGAATTATGATTGAAATCCTGGGCAGGGTCTTCATAAACTGACTGCAACAGGGAACGCAACCTCTCTACGGCGCTCGAAGCTTATCAACTCAGACTTCCCTCCATCCATGAAGGCAAGGAGCACAGGTCCGCGGGAATATCGATATCGGTTAGCTGCCTCGTCACAGACAAGCTGAGTGATTTTTCCCGGACATTATCGACGAGCTGCGTCAGGGCCGTTTCAGTGCCCCAGGCAATTCCTGAAAAGATATCTTTCTGCGGGGCCCGCATCCCTATGAGGTAAAATCCCCCGTCTGAAGCCGGACCTGCCACCACGTCAGAATTTTCCAGACTGACCAGAGCTTCTTCCATAACCCTAGCATCCAAAAATGGACAGTCTGTTCCAACCACCACCACTTTGTCCATTCTCCGGTGGAAACTTTCCCGAAAAGCTCCGTCCAATCGATCACCCAGGGACTTGCCCATTTGTTTCTGGAAAGTCAGAGAGGTCTTGTAGATTTCCCTCATCTTCTCCCTGTCACCACCGCAGAAAAAAATTTCAATTTCCGTTTCTCTGCGGCGGGCCAGCGTCTCAGCCTGGCGTATGGTCTCAACAGTGAGAATTTTCTGCAACTTAGCAGCCTTGTAAGGCCCCAGGGCTGGAATAAGCCTGGTCTTTACTTGTCCCGCTGCAGGGAATCTGGTAAAAAGGATCAATAGTTCGTTCTTGGATTTTTCCTGTTTAACCATCATAGTCCCAGCAACTCATTTTTCCTTACTGCCTTCAGGTTCTTTGCTAAGCAAATCAATTATGCCGCCCACCAGAAAATCTCCTCTTTCCTACGTAAATCGGGACTACAGGGACAGACTAAACACCGAAGACCTCACCTCCACCCTGGTCAGTGTCGGGCAGACCGACCTGCAGATTCTGGCAGAGCGAAACCTTACAGAGGAAGCTACCCACCTGATTGTCCAGTACCGCAACCAGCTTGAAAGGTACATCTCATGTAATCCCCTGTTCTTAAAGGCCCTTGCCCCCTTTCCCCATGACCCCCTTGCCCCGCCCATCGTCAAGGAAATGATAGCTGCAGGCAAGGAGGCAGGCGTCGGTCCCATGGCCGCCGTGGCCGGTGCCCTGGCGGGATACGTCGGCAGAGACCTCCTTGCTGAGCATGGATGCCGGGAAATCATCGTGGAAAACGGTGGTGACATATACCTGAAACGCAACCGCGACTGTTGTGCCGCTATTTTCGCCGGTTCCTCCGGACTGAGTAACCGACTGGGCATTCGAATAGTTAAAGAGAAGATGCCCCTTGGGGTCTGTACCTCATCCGGGACCGTAGGTCATTCGCTCAGCCTCGGACAGGCCGACTCCGTCACCGTACTGTCTCCAAGCATATCTCTGGCTGATGCCGCTGCCACCAGAATAGCAAATGAAATCCTGGAGGTCGGCGATATTGGGCGGGGTCTGGAGCTCGGCAAATCTCTCTCAGGTTTGACGGGGATAACCATTGTAATAGGCCAAAATATAGGGGCCTGGGGTGACATAGAGCTTATTCAGCTTACCTGATGGAGGAACAACCACTGATCATCTCATTAATTCGTTAAAATAATCAATAGAGGGGTATTTCTCCGAATACTTGGCCGGAACTGCCGTACTCGCCTTCGCTACAAAGATAAGATACTTGATACCATATCTTTGGGCGCTGGCCAAAACATCCTGGTTATCGTCAGCCAACAGTGAAGACTCCCTCCTGAAACCCGTCAACTCCGCCAGTCTTTCCCAAAAGCCGTCTTCCTCTTTGGCCAACCCGATCTCCTCGGCGCAAATTATCCTGTCGAAATGACAGTCTATTTCAGCTTTGGCCATTTTAATCTTCAATGTTCTGCTGTGGGCGTTGGTAACCAGTTGTACGTCTTTACCCATTTTGCGGCAGAATTTTAAAAAATCAGGGACGTAGGGATGGACCTGGATAAGGTGATTCAGATCCTCCTTCATAAGTGCTATATCAAGGCCCAGATTTTCTGTCCAGAAATTGATATCCGACCAGGCCAGGGTTCCCCGCCTTTTTCTGAACTTGGCGGTCAGATAGGAGCTGGCCTCCTCTAAATCGACCCCCTTTTCCCTGGCATAAACTTCCGGTACGTGGGTGGTCCAGAAGTAGTCGTCAAAGTACCGGTCGAGCAGCGTTCCGTCCATATCAAGCATGACCGTTTCTATCTCATCCCAGTCTACGGTTGGAGCGATTTTATGTCCTGTCAAAGTCTCACCATTTCTCAGCCATTGTTTAAGATATCGTGCAGGCTCGTTCCATTTATTCTTTCCTTGAACAGTCTCTGGAGAAACGTTCTCACCGCTTCCCTGCTTTCCTTTTCGCTCACAAATCCGGGTAGGGGTTGTGAGCGGCGCAAGCCCCTAATGACAACATTCTCGCCGCTCTGCAGGGGAGTTGAGATTCCCGCCTCAGGGTTGACGTTTTTCTTCCGCAGAGAGATGAACCTGGCGACCTTTTCCAGGGGACCGTATATGCGTCCCTGGTCCAAATGTTCAATCACCTGCATTACCGCGGTATTAACGGCGATGAGATCAGGAGTTTGAATTGCGGTTCCCCCGTCCAGACACGATTCCAGAGAAGCGAAGCACCTGCAGGAGAAGGGCCGCACCTCATAAATGGGGCAGGTTTGCTCTTCGGTTAACAGGCGGCAGGGAGTATGGGTCTCGGCACCGGCATCTTCCAGCCAGGAATCATCATTGGTGATGCAGGCCCTGGCCCATTCATTCATAGTGGAGCTGCACTCGATATCACTGTCACCATCGGCAAGCCTTAACTCAATCCACTCCAGCAAGAGGGTTTCTCCAATTTTATCCCGGATCAGCTCGCCTTCAAGTGTTGTCACCATGACATTCCGAGTACAACAGGTTGCACACCCCTCGGTGCAGGCGAATTTTTGTGTGTCCACCCACTCCTGATAGACCTCATATATTTTATGCAGGGTCTGCTGTCTAAGACCTGTGCCTAACATTGTCCTCCTGATTTTTCATTTTTTGTGGAAATTCCAGACCCATGAAGCTGGGATGGCTGAACTTATACAGAGAACTGGACCGTCAATCAAGCTGCAAGGATCCGACAAGCTCGGATATCCCTACAATATTATTTGCCAGGCAATATTCCCGCAACTCTTGAATCAGTTTAGCACAGACACCCGGTTCCACAAGATTAGCCGTTCCCACCTGAACAGCAGTCGCTCCTGCCAGTAAAAATTCCAGAACATCATCAAGCTTGCGGATCCCTCCTATGCCAATAACAGGAATGGTCAACACGGAGGCGGCCTGCCATACCATGCGCAGGGCGATGGGCTTGATGGCAGGACCTGACAGCCCTCCTACGATGTTGGCCAGTACAGGTCTTCTCTGTCTATGGTCTATAGCCATACCGAGGAGGGTATTGATAAGCGAAACCGCATCGGCTCCTCCTTTCTCGGCCGCCCTTGCCATAAGTTGTATATCCGTGACGTTGGGAGACAGTTTCACAATAACCGTTCCACTGAAGTTTTCTTTCACAGCCCGACTGACCTCCTCGGTCAGGGACGGGTCAGTGCCGAAAGCCACTCCCCCTTCTTTCACATTGGGGCAGGAAATATTGACTTCCAGAGCTGGAATTCCAGCTTCCCCCAGCTTCTCAGCGAGTAAAGCGTAGCCCGTCGTAGTCTCGGCCAATATGTTGACGACAAATTGCACCCCGCTATCCTGCAGATAGGGGATTTTTTCCTTCAGGAAGGTCTCGAGTCCGACATTTTCAAGTCCAATAGCATTCAACAGTCCACAGGACGTTTCCACTATCCTGGGTGGCCGGTTGCCTTTTCTTGGGGACAGGGAGATCCCCTTGACCACGATGGCTCC
>JBEPXR010000220.1:0-4642 GCA_041641775.1 Desulfobia sp.
GGCCATGGCAAATATTCTTGCGGAAAGCGGAATCTCTTTGCCTTTCAGGCCCCTGGGGTAGCCGGTTCCGTCCCATTTCTCATGATGGCAGTAAGGAATGTCCAGGGCCGGGCGGAGGTAGGCGATGGAGGAGAGAAGTTCAAAGGCATAGACCGGGTGCTTGTGCATGATTTCTTCCTCTTCCGGGGTCAGGGGCCCGTCCTTGAGGAGGATGGAATCGGGAATCCCCATCTTGCCTATGTCGTGCAGGAGGGCGCCCCGTCGAATGTGTACTATATCCTTTTCTTTGAGGCCGTAGGCCCTCGATACCCGGACAGTTATGTCGGTGACCCGCTGAGTGTGGCCTTCCGTCTCAGTGTCCCGGAGCTCAAGGGCGAGACCCCAGCCCTCGATGGTGGAGTCGTAGGCGATTACCAGTTCGGTATTGGAGGTCTGGAGCTCCTTGAACAGGGTGGCATTGTCGATGGCAATGGCCCCCTGGACTGCCAGGGCTTCGAGGAATTCGAGCCGCTCTTCACCGGGACAGGGGGCGTCCCTGTTGAAGATTTCCATGACGCCCTTGACTTCGCCCTTGGCGATAAGAGGCAGGGCGCAGTAGCCGCTGAACATCTCCCGGGCGATCAGCTCCTTGCGGATAAAGTCAATATCCGGATGGTCCATGTCATCGATCTGGACCCGGCGTCTTTCCAGGGCCGCGATCCCGGCGGGGCCGGTGCCCACCCTGATCCGCGTATTCTGGATGATTTTGGAGGAAAAACCCAGGCTCGCTCCGTATTCCAGAATCTGGGTGTGGGGGTTCAGCAGGAGAACCGAAGCGGCGTCCACCTGGAGCTGGGGAATGACCTGCTCGAGGAAGATCTTGATGATGACCTTCAGATCGAGATTTGAAGAGATCATCAGGTCAATGGTATGCAGGGTGGCGAAGTACTGCATCCTGGTCTGGGCGTCGCTCTCAGCCAGGCGCCGGGCCTCGTTTTCTTTTTTCAGCTCTTCGTTGGTGGCGACCAGGGTCTCGTTGATCCTGGTTATTTCCGCCTCTTTTTCCATGATATTATTGACGGTGGTGCCGGTGAGCCGCATGACCAGGAAAACAAAGATGGCGCCGCCCAGGAAGACGATACTGGTCAACAGCTCCAGGGGAAACCTGAGATTGAGGAGTTCGATGACCATAAAGACAAGATAACCGATCAGGAAGAAAAAAATGAGATAGGTCATGACAGTCCATCTGCCCTGGAGGATGTCGGGAAGGGTCTTGCTCATGGTAACGCATTTCACCAGGGAGGCGAGCATGAACAGACTGCCGGGAAGAACCAGCAGTATGGAAAGGGCTTTTATGGAAACCATGATGACTGCTCCTCACAGGAATTGAGCGAAAGCATTTTCATTTTTTATTATCCCCGTTCCCAATGGTCGGCGCAAGCCAAATGATGAGTGTGATGGCGTAATAGTTCGAAATAATATGAAAAAATAGATATGCGAAGATCCGGTACCGGCAGGAAAGGCTGAATTCAGGAAGGAGGTGCGGTAAAGTCCCGGGCAATTTCAGCAACCTGGGGATCTTCATCGTCAGCCAGGGGCTTGAGGGCTTCCAAGGCTTCCCTGCTGCCGATCAGCCCCAGGAGCGTGGCGGCCTCACCCCGAATCCAGGTCGGGGTTTCAGGTGAGAGAAGGGGCAGAAGAACGGGGACGGCCCGCTCTACTTCCCCTGGCCGTTCGCGGGTAAGTTCTTCAAAGAGAACGGCAAGCCCGAGGCGCACGGTGAAGCGCTCGTCCTGCAGAACTTCACCGACCAGCTCATAGTAGCGGGGATCTTCCTTGAACATGGCTATAATATTATCCACCAGCCCCTGTTCCAGAAAGTCTCCAATAACCTTGACCATTTCCTGGTCGCTTATCCGGTCAGCCACGGCTAAAACCAGAATTTGAGTCCGCTGACAAAGGAGGTTTTCTCCACGTCGCCGCCGTCGGCCTCCACCATGTTCGCCGTCTCGCCCACCTTGCGCATGTAGGAGGCCCCGATATAGGGTGCGAACTTACGGCTGATCTCATAGCGCAGCCGCAGTCCCAGAACGACGTCATTGATGCCGTTGCCGATATTGCGGCTTTCCACTTCCTGGACAGCCAGGCCTGTTTCCAGGCGGGGCTGCAGGATCAGACGCTGGGTGAGGAGAAGGTCATACTCCACCTCGAGGGCGGCGGAAATATCTCCGTCTTCGCTCATGTAGGCGGTGGCGTCGACTTCGAACCAGTAGGGGGCCAGGCCTTCCACCCCGAAGGCGAGAAAGCTGCGGCCGGGTGCGGGCTTGAAGTCATAACGGAAACCCGCCTGCAGATCCCAGAAGCTTCCGATGTTGCGATTGTAAAAGACCTCCAGCACCGACTCTTCGATCTCGTCCCGGTCAGCTATTTTTTCACCTTCGCTTTCCACCACTAACTTGTTGTAGTCTCCGCCTATCCAGGCCTGCACATCCCAGACGATGACGTCGTCACCCTCTCTGGCCTGGTATTCGAAGCGGTCGGCGTTAAAGGTGTAGAAGATCATATTGTCGTGGATCTGCTGCACTCCGAAGTTCTGCTGAGGCCTGCCCGGACTGTCTGTGGCATACTTGCGGATCACTTCCCCCTCTGGAGGGGGGGCGCCGGGAGAGCGGTAGTCTTCGGGCATGGTGCTTTTTTCATCCTGTCCCGAAGCGCCGGAGGCGGGAACAACGCCTACGAAAAAGAGAAAGAGCATCGGCAGTAGTATGTTTTTCATCTCGTTTCCTTATGGTTCAAGCGACCCTGACTACCTGGAACATTCCCGCTTCCATATGGTAGAGCAGATGGCAGTGGAAGGCCCAGTCTCCTTTTTCGATCGGAGTTATCAGCACTGACAGGTATTCACCCGGCTTGACCAGAATGGTATGTTTGAAAGGCAGTTTGTCCGCGCCGTTTTCCAGCTGCATCCACATGCCGTGGAGATGGATGGGATGATCCATCATGGTGTGGTTGACCAGATAGAGACGGAGCCGCTCCTGGTATCTGAAGAGATAGGGACCGGGATGTTCGGTGAATTTCTTGCCGTCAAAGGAGAACATGTAGCGCTCCATGTTGGCGGTTATGTTGATGGTCATCTCCCGGTCGGCGGTCTCCTCATAGGGCTGGGGCTCCACGGATACCAGATCCTTGTAGGTCAGAACCCTCCAGCCGTCTTCACCCAGACCGAGACCTGGTTCATCCATCCGGATTTTCGGGTTGCGGATAACCATGGCCACGTTGCTCTCGCTCTTCTCCGGGAGAAACGGTTCCGGCCCCTGGGGGCCGGGCAGGTCAGGGTCATCCTTGATGCCGGATTTCATCTTACTGTGGCCGCCATGGCCCATATCGCCGTGGTCCATACCGCCATGATCCATGCCGCCCAGCATGCCCCCCATGCCGATCTCCTTCAAGCCCCTGACCGGGCGGGGGCGGAGTTCGGGAACCGGTGCTTCGAGACCAGGCTCGGGCGAGAGGGTGGCTCTCCCGTAGCCGCTCCGATCCAGGGATTCGGCGAAAATGGTATAGGATTTATCTTGAGGCCTCACCAGCACGTCATAGGTCTCGGCCACCCCGATCCGGAACTCGTGGACGGTAACCGGCTTGACGTTTTTGCCGTCGGCCTGGACCACCTCCATATCCAGGCCGGGAATCCGGACGTCGAAGGCGCTCATGGCCGAGGCATTGATCACCCGCAGACGCACGGTCTCCCCGGCTTCAAACAGGCCCGTCCAGTTCATGGCCGGGGAATTGCCGTTGATCAGGTAGGTGTACACGGCCCCGGTTACGTCGGCCAGATCAACCGGACTCATCCGCATCTTCCCCCAGGCCAGGCGGGGAGCCATAGCTCCCTTGAAGCCCTTATCCCGGACGTCACCCACAAGTTCCGGCAGGGTCCGCCTCTGGAAATTGTAGTAATGGCCCTTCATGTTGATGTTGCGGAAGATGGTTTCCGGATCTTCGAAGGACCAGTCGGAGAGAACCAGGACATGCTCCCGGTCATAGGAGAAGGGTTCGGAATCCTTGGGATCGATGATTAATGGGCCGTAAGTCCCTGACTGCTCCTGGAGAAAAGAGTGGCTGTGGTACCAGTAGGTTCCGGCCTGCTTGACCCTGTACTGGTATTTGTAGGTCTCTCCCGGCTGGATGCCGTTAAAGTTCACCCCAGGTACACCGTCCATGGGAAAGGGCACCAGAATGCCGTGCCAGTGGATAGAGCTGTGCTCCGTGTCCAGCATGGAGTTGGTGACGTTGAGGGTGACATGGTCGCCTTCCCGCAGACGGACCAGGGGGCCGGGCACCGTACCGTTGATCCCGGTGGAAGTGGCCCGGCGGCCGTCGATGGTGATCGGATAATAGCCGATGGTCAGGTCATAGATGTCCTTGGCTTCCATGGCGCTGAGACCCTGGGAAGCGTCCTCTGCCCAGGCAGGCAGGGGCAGGGACATTTTCAGTCCGGCCAGAAAAAAGCCGGCCCCGGCTGCCTTGATAAACTGGCGTCGGTCAAGACCTTGGTTAAAGCTTTTCATTGTCTTCTCCTTTGCTGCTGTCAGATGTACCCGGAAAATACCACAGTGAAGCGCCGCCCGGTCTGTTTTTCTCTGAAACCGGACCGAAATGAGGAATG
>JBEPXR010000221.1:0-4641 GCA_041641775.1 Desulfobia sp.
ATCGGAATATTGCTGTCGATCTTTAAGGGAGCGGATTCGGTAGGCGAAGTCGCCTATCCGGATATCTTCATATTTGACCTGGTAGTTCAAGATACGCTGTCAAGGGATTCGAATGGTGTGCAGCCCGTCTGCCGCGCCCCTGAATATACAGCTTTCCTGAAATTAAAACAGTAAATTATAGATACTGATCAAAAATAATCCGATGTCTCTACTGCGATAAAGCTTCGCTGAATAGTTTGTTGGCCAGCTGCGGATTGGCCTTCCCCTGGGTCTTTTTCATGAGCTGGCCCACGAAAAAGCCCATGACCTTAGTCTTGCCGCTTTTATACTGTTCCACCTGCTCCGGATTTTCAGCCAGGATTTCCTGGACCAGCCTGGTCAGTTCACCCTTGTCGCTCATCTGGACCAGGTTCTTTTCCCTGATAATGGTTTCCGGATCCTGCCCTCCCGCCATCATCTCCTCGAAGACTGATTTGGCGATCTTGCCGCTGATCGTCCCTTTGTCCACCAAGGTCAGGAGATGGGCCAGGTTATCGGGAGACACCGGAAAATTGGTTATCTCCGCCCCCTCTTCTCCCTTCAGGACCCGGAGGATCTCGGTCTTCATCCAGTTGCCCAGCTTGCGGGCGTCCCCGTAGTTCTCCAGAGCCTGCTCGAAATAGTCGGCCAGTTCCCTTTCCGAGGTCAGGATGGCGGCATCTTCCTCGTCCAGCCCCAGTTCTTCTCTGAAACGGTCTTTTTTTTCGTCAGGCAGTTCCGGCAGCCATTCTTTAAGCTGTTCGATCCAGCTCTGTTCGATGACAACCGGCACCAGGTCCGGATCGGGGAAGTAGCGGTAATCGTGAGCCTCTTCCTTGCCGCGCATGGAGGCGGTAATCTGGCGGTCCGGATCCCAGAGCAGGGTTTCCTGGATGATTTCGCCACCATCGAGAAGAATATCCCGCTGTCGACGCTCTTCGTGTTCCAGGGCGGCCTGGATGTTGCGGAAGGAGTTCATGTTTTTCAGTTCGGTCCTGGTTCCGAACTCCTCTGTTCCCGCGGGGCGGAGTGAGATGTTGGCGTCGCAGCGGAAGTTCCCCTCCTGCATGTTGCCGTAGCAGATGTCCAGATAACGCAGGATGGCATGCAGTTTTTTAAGATAGGCCACAGCCTCGACCGGCGAGTTGATGTCCGGTTCGCTGACAATTTCTATCAGGGGTACCCCGGTCCGGTTCAAATCCACATAGCTCACAGGCTCCCTGTCATCGTGAATCAACTTTCCGGCGTCTTCTTCCATGTGGATGCGGGTCAGACCAATCTTTTTGGTCCCCCCCTCGACATCAATCTCCACGAAACCGTGCTCGGCAATGGGCAGGTCATACTGGGAGATCTGGTATCCTTTGGGCAGATCGGCATAAAAGTAATTTTTTCTGGCGAACTGGCTGTTTTCGTTTATCCGGCAGTGGGTGGCCAGGGCCATTTTCATGGCGTATTCCACTACGCTCTGGTTGAGAACCGGTAAAACCCCGGGCATTCCCAGGCAGACCGGACAGGTATTGGTGTTCGGCGGGGCCCCGAAATTGGTGGAACAGCCGCAGAAGATTTTGCTCTTCGTCTTGAGCTGGGCGTGAACTTCCAGACCTATGACAGTTTCCAGTTCCATGATCGATCGTTTTTTTAGAGGTTATTGTCTTCTCAAATTCTCTTTAATCCATCTGGTAAGAGCTTCCTGTTCCCTGGGCCATTCAGAGCCGAGGCGGATTTCCAGAAACAGTTTAAAAAGCTCCTCGACATACTGGACAGCGTTTTCCAGCAGACCTATCCGGTCCAGAAGCATGCCGCTCAGGGCTTCCGGGTCGTCGCTCTCTTCGGACTGGGACATGGTCTTCGGCAGCTTCACACTTCTGAATTCAAAAAGACTGGCCTTCAGGGTCAGATACCATTCGTAATCGTCAACCACGAGGTGGATCCGGGCCTGCTCAAGTTTCTTCCCCACCTGCAGACCTGTCCGGGCCTCGTTCATTTCGGCCTGCAGTCCCTGGCAGACCACTTTCTCAAAGGCTTCACCTTCTCCATACTCCAGAAGCATATGTTTTTCAAATACGACCTGGATATCTCCGGTACCGGGGATTTCTACACTCCCGCCCCTTTCTTCACTTTTGAACCAGAGCCAGGTGAGAAATTCCTGGCCCAGAAACCGTTTTTCAGCAATCAGATCGACTAAATCCATGGCTTGTCTAAATAAAGATCTGGGGAGTAATCCGGGAGAGGGCCTCGTGTCTGTCCTTTTTCAAGAGATGTTCCGCAGTGAGATAGGGAATCTGGAGCCGCAGGGTGAGATCGAAGGTCTTCTTGAAAAAGTCTTCAAGTTCCGCCTGTATTTTTTCCGCAGTGGAGAAAAAATAGAGGACGGATTCCGCCAGGTTCCAGCAGATATCAAAGGTGGCAGCCTGGGGGACCGTCTGTTTCAGAAGCCTGAGTTGAACATTCTCCTTGATCTCCATTTTCTGGGATCGGTTCAGCCTGGGGAGTTCCCTCTCTCTTTTCAGCCGCTCTTCTTCCTTGAGGCAAAACTTCTTGAGAAGTTTGGGTGAGACCTTTCGTTCGTCGATCCTGAGACTGAGGACGATGTAGTCCGCCACCACGTAGTCTTCGAACTGCAGGTCGGCGGCAAACATGTTATGAACCGACACCCAGCCGACGGACCGTTCATCGAGGGTGTCGTCGATGTCCCGAAAGCTGTGGGCCGCTATGCGCTCAGCGGCAAAATTCCAGAAATCTTCCGGTATTTCCCCCTCCACGGCATAGCGCACGAAGGTGGATGACGATGAAAGTATTCCCATGGATAGTCAACTCCGAACAGGCTGGTGTTTTCCGGCGTAAATCATAAAGGCAAAACTGCTTTGTTTTCTTCTCCAGGAAGAAAAATATACCTGCATTACATAGCAGACCAGTTCTTACTTCACAAGGTATTTTGCACAGGTAGGGAAAAAGAATATAATGGGAAAAAGTTGTTCGGAAAAACTTGACACAGTGATGATATTTGGCTATTTATAGCCTCTCCAGGGTCGTTAACTCAGCTGGTAGAGTATCTGCCTTTTAAGCAGAGAGTCGCAGGTTCGAATCCTGCACGACCCACCATATCTGCTAAAAGATAGCCCATTACGTCCCCATCGTCTAGCCAGGTCCAGGACACCGGCCTTTCACGCCGGCAACAGGGGTTCAAATCCCCTTGGGGACGCCAAGGATTACAGGGAGTCAGCTCATCGGGGCCGACTCCCTTTTTTATTTTAACGGCTCCTCTGGCGGCTTTTTGTCTCCCACCACCGTCATCCTCACATTTTTCGGCTCCATTGTTCTTAAACAGAGTTTTTCGGGTTGGGGCTCCAATTCTGACTTGTTGTCAGTAATATGGCAATTGCCCCATTGGAAAAAATAAAGTATTGGGTACATATAACCTTATGCAAATTTATTCCCGTCCCCAGCCAGCCCCGCCTGGTTGATGGCCCGTGGTCGTGATATCTGATGGTATTGGAAGGTTTCGGAAGTAACCTTCCTTTCCAAAGCGAAAAGATTGATCTTTTCCCTGTTTTTGCTACATTGGTCGCTAAAATAATGCTTTTCTCAATTTAAAGAAGGAATCGTTACAGACCGGAATGGATATGCCCGACCTGACTCTTAATGATAATCAAGCAGCAATAGTCCTTGAGGCTGATGAAGAAGGAGAGATTTCAGTCCAGGTTGTGCAGAGTAATGGAGCTGATTCATCAAGTCTGCCCGCTGAACTTTGCCAGGTGATAGCACGGAAATTGATAGATGATGAGCAGTTTCGCAACATCGTCATAGCGGGATTGGAAGAGTGAACAGCAGTATGATTGCCATTTTCATATCCCCTCCCTGATTTTCCCAGGACTTCATCACCGTTCATTCCGGCCGGCTCTACGCTTCGTCCCTGTTTTTCTTCTATGTTTCCATTGCAGTTCCGGTCCCCTGACTACTTCTCGTCCCCGTTCCAGCCGTCCGCCCGGCATAAGGCGGTGAGCCGGCGGCGGAGCGGCATATATTCCTCAATCCCCTTCTGGGCCTCCTCCGCTGGAATATCCAGGGCTAAGGCAGTGTCGAACAGATGGCCCGGATGCGTTTCCTCCGGGGCAATTGCTGTCAGGTCGAAGTCCGCCATCTCGGCATAGTTGTTGATACTGCTTTCCACCAGGTGCAGCAAGCCGGCCGGCGGGCGTTGCTCCGCCGCCAGCAATCCCTGGAGGAAGAAGGCATCTGCCAGCAGCAGAATGGCCCTGGCGGGGGACCGGTCTGCCTGCGGGCTATGGAAGAAGTGGAGAATGGGATAGGCCAGGTGCTTATGGGAATGGGAGTCGAGCTGGGAGGTCAGCTGCAGGAAGTGGTTTTTAAGCGAAGCGGCGGCATCATCCAGCCTGCCCCGCTTTATGAGCTCGGACGGAGTGGCGCCCAGGCCGAATATGCCCTGGGCCAGGCTTCTGCGTTCGATGGCGGCACCCAGCACCGCAAGAACGTAGGAGAGTGAAATGGTGAGCACCGCGGTGGCCGCAAAGGTGGCGACGCTGCTGAGAAGGGTCCAGGGAAACCGGGCAGGCACCAGGTCGCCATAGCCGATGCTGGTGATGGTGGTGATCACGAAGTAGA
>JBEPXR010000222.1:0-4635 GCA_041641775.1 Desulfobia sp.
GCCATCTGGCTGCTTGGTGGCCTGCCATGATGATCCGGTGGTCCGGGAGCTGTCTGCCGAAGCATCCTGTAAGGTAATGAGTTATGGCATGGCTCCTCAGCTTGACTGGTCTCTTGCCGATGTAGAAATCACTGGAGAAGGAACCCGTTTCCGGGTGTTGAAGAACGACAGTTACTATCATGATTTCTTCATCCGGATGATCGGCCGCCACAATGCCCTGAACAGTACGGCCGTAATTGCCGTCCTGGACCGACTCGGAGTTGCCGCTGGAGCTATCGCCGAACAGCTTGCCCTTTTTGCAGGTGTACGCCGGCGGCAGGAGGTGCGGGGCGAGGTAGGCGGTGTCAAGGTTGTCGATGATTTCGCCCACCACCCCACCGCGGTCCGGGAAACCCTGGATTCATTAAGTCAAGCGTATGAGGGGCAGCGCCTGGTAGTGGTTTTCGAACCCCGTACTAATTCCAGCCGGAGATCAATATTCCAGGAGGATTACGCCCGGGTTTTCTCCAGGGCGGCTGAAGTGGTGGTAAAGGAACCCATGCCCCTTGACGGGCTGTCCGCCGACGACCATTTCAGCGCGACGAAGCTGGTGGAGGATTTGCGCCGGCAGGGTATGGAGGCAAGGTATTACCCCGAAACCGGTGATATCATCAGCCATCTCGTTTCATCTGTCAGACCGGGAGATGTAATCGTTGTCCTGTCGAATGGAGGCTTTGACAATATCCATGAAAGACTGTTGATTGCCCTGGAGGAAAAGTAAGATGATTTAATGAATGTCAATTCATTTTTGTTCTTGACAATTCCAGGACGGCCGGTTATCAATTTTTGGTAAAACAAACTGGACCAAATCTTCTGTAATAAGGGGGTCGTCGTCGTGTCGGAACATTCTCTCCTTAACCTGCTTTATCTCACATACTTTACCATCCTCGGTCTATCCTTCGCTCTTGGTCCGATCATCATCGCCAAGCTACTTTCCCCCCGAACAACCCGATCCTCTGCCGGCAAAACGGATCAGTTCATCGAATGCGGCGTGGAGCCCATTGGAGACGCCTGGATCCGTTACGGAATAATATTTTATCTTTATGCCCTGATGTTTCTCGCCTTTGATGTGGACGTTCTCTTTCTCTTCCCCGTAGCCTTGGCATACAATGACCCTTCTTTCGTGCTCCGGGACTTTATCGAGATCGTCATCTTTGTGGGAATACTGTCATTGGCAATAGTTTATGCCTGGAAAAAGGGAGTGTTTAAGTGGGAAAGGAAAATATACCATCATCAGTAGTCCCCTCGTCGTTAGTTCATTTTGCCCCCCTGGAAAAGCTGCTTAATCTGGGCCGGGCCAATTCACTGTGGCCTATGACCTTTGGCTTGGCCTGCTGCGCCATCGAGATGATGTCAGCCGGCGGACCCCGTTTTGATCTCGCCCGATTCGGCTGTGAGGTTTTCCGTCCTTCACCAAGACAGAGTGATGTCATGATCGTGGCCGGGACGGTCAACAAGAAGATGGCCCCTGCTGTCAAAACCCTGTATGATCAGATGCTGGAACCCAAATGGGTTATCGCCATGGGTAACTGCGCTATTTCCGGAGGACCTTTTGTATTTGAAGGCCAGTATAATGTGGTCGAGGGGGTTGACCAGTTTCTGCCTGTGGACGTGTATGTCCCGGGGTGCCCCCCCAGACCGGAGGCCCTGTTTGAAGCGATTATGGAGCTGGAAGAAAAAATTACCGGCAAGCGGCGCTGGCCGCGAGTGGAGGCAGTGTAATGGACAGGGCCAGGATCCAGGACGATCTGGAAGCGTTGGCTGCAGAAGGCAGACCTGTACCTGAAGAAAGTCCGGCAGAGATTGAGGTGGAGGAGCAGGCTGCCGAAGAGGAGCAGGTCGAAGGGGAGAAAGATAAGAAGAAGAAGGAGGAGGAGAAGCCCCGGGAGAATGGAGTTTTAGTTCTTGATCACCTGAAGCGCGGGTTCCACCTTGATGCCCAGTTGAACAGTGATCAGGTGGTTGCGGCCGCCGAGATTGCGGACAGGGCCGGTTTGAGCCTGGAGGCAGTGACTGGCGTAGACTGGTTGAAAGAAAAGAAGTTCGAAGTCATCTATGATTACGCTCTGTATGCCGCCGATGAAGATCTTTTCCGGGTTGTGGTGCGCTCATTTATCGACCGGGACAATCCGGATATCCCCACCATTTCCGGCATTTTTCCCGGAGCGAACTGGCATGAACGGGAAACCTGGGACCTTCTGGGAATCAACTTCACCGGGCACCCCCAGTTGGAGCGGTTCCTTTTGCCGGAAGACGCTGATTTCCATCCCTTACGTAAGGACTATAAGCCATGAGCAGACTTGCCCAAAGTCAGCATTACGAGACTTTTGACATCAATCTTGGTCCCCAGCATCCCGCCACCCACGGTGTTCTAAGGGTTAAGCTCACCATGGACGGTGAATACATCGTCCGGGCGGAGCCTGTTCTGGGCTATATCCACCGGATGCATGAAAAGATGGGGGAGAACAGAACGTGGGCCATGTTTCTGCCCAATCCCTCCCGAATGGATTATCTCTCAGCCATAGCCTTCAATCACGGTCATGTTGCTTTGGTGGAAAGGGCTGCCGGCATTGAAGTTCCTGAAAGGTCCGAGTACCTCAGGGTTATCATGGTCGAGCTGAACAGGATCCAGAGTCATCTTCTCTGGTTTGGCGCATTTCTGCTGGATCTCGGCGGGTTCACTCCCCTTCTATATGCCTTTGACGACAGGGAAAAGCTTCTGGATCTGCTCGAATATGTAACCGGCTCCAGGCTGACCTACTGCTACTTCCGATTCGGAGGAGTTTATAATGACCTCGATGATGAAGAGGTCTTCAAGACAGGCGTCCATGAGTTTATCGCCCGTCTGCGTTCTCGGCTGCCCATGTATCATAACCTTGTGACTAAGAATATTATTCTGCGCAAGCGTCTGGAGGGAGTAGGTCCTGTTTCTGTGGAAATGTGCCGCAAATACGGGGCGACAGGTCCGGTGCTGAGAGGTTCCGGGGTACAGTTCGATATCCGGAAAAACGAACCTTACTCAGTTTACCCGGAGTTTGATTTCGAGGTGCCGGTGTATGAAGACGGTGATTCCAAGGCCCGCTACATGGTGAGAATGGACGAGATTGAACAGTCGATGCGCATTGTGGAACAGGCTTTGGATAAACTTCCTGACGGACCTATCATGCCCAAGAAGGCGCCGAAATTGATTAAACCGCCCAAGGGCGACTACTATTTTGCCGTCGAGGCTGCCAGAGGGACTTTTGCCCTGCGGACTGTCAGCGACGGGACTAATACTCCCTACCGGATGAAGGTCAGGTCCCCTACGTTTTCCAATCTGAGTCTTTTTGAAGAGGCGAGCCAGGGGATGCTTCTTGCTGATGCTCTGGCATTTATGGGCAGCCTGGACCTGGTCATTCCAGAGATAGACCGTTGAGCAAGGCGGAATGTCTTCAACTCGGAACTGCAAATCCTGAACTCCACATGAAGGAATAACAGACATGGAAGAATTGCTGCGGATAATAACCTATATCGTCTGCATATCCGCCTTTGTCGGCGCCAATCTGGCCTGGCTTGGCTGGGTGGAGAGAAAGGGTGCTGGCCGGATCCAGAGGAGAACCGCCCTTAAGGAGGTCGGGCCTTTTGGTCTCTTGCAGCCGCTGGCAGACGGGCTTAAACTCATGTCCAAGCAGCTTCATGTTCCGCGGCAGGCGGATCGACCTCTTTATATGCTGGCACCAGTTATCGCCATGGTTCCTGTATTAATGAGCTTCGCCATTATCCCTTTCGACGAGGGGATAGTGGCCCGTAATATAGATGTCAGCCTGTTGATGATCTTTGCCTTCGCCTCACTCGGGGCTCTTGCCATTCTTCTGGGAGGGTGGGCCTCACGCAATAAATATGCCCTCATCTCCGCCACCAGGGCGGTCTCACAGAATATTGCCTACGAAATTCCCCTGCTGCTGACTGCCATTGCCGTGATCATGGCTACAGGAACCATGAATCTGAGCGAGATTGTCAATCAGCAGGAAGGATCCATCATACGCTGGAATTTTCTCCGTCTCGATCATTCCATACTGATGCCGGTGTCGTTTCTGATTTTCTTTATCTGCAGTGTGGCAGAGACCAACCGTGCCCCCTTTGATCTCGGCGAGGCGGAAAGCGAACTAATAGCCGGCTTCCATACCGAATACTCTGGGATGGGGTTCGGCCTTTTCATGATGGCTGAATACGGCCATATAGTAATAGGCTGCTGCCTTACCACTATATTGTTTCTAGGGGGCTGGCACTGTCCCTTCGGTCTCTTTCCCGGCATCCACTGGTTTCTGATCAAGACGTATCTGCTGATCTGGGTTTTTGTCTGGATACGATGGACCTATCCCAGGGTGACGGTTTGGGGGCTGCTTAATCTTTCCTGGATGTATCTCATCCCCGTCGCCTTGGTCAATCTGATATTGACCGGCGCGTTTCTCAAGGTGTTTTGATCATGTCCAAATACATTGATGATTTATTAGCAGGCAGTAAGAGTCTGGTGGTGGGAATGGGGATAACCATCCGCGAATTCTTCAAGCCGACCATCACTCTCCAATATCCCCATGAGTCTCTGGAGATGACCCC
>JBEPXR010000223.1:0-4624 GCA_041641775.1 Desulfobia sp.
CTATCTGGTCAAGCCCCTTTCCAGGCCTGCAGTGGAAGAAATTGCCTCCCGCCTGATAAGCGAAAGCAGAAGTCTGCAGCTGCCCCGCCGGGAAGCCTGGGAAGACAAAAGAGATGCGGGCAAGACCAGAGTGATCGGCGTCAACGACAAGTTCTGCAGCCTCCTGAAAAGAGCGGAAGCCGTGGCCTCGAGCAAAGCGACGGTCCTAGTCCATGGAGAATCCGGTACGGGAAAGGAAGTATTTGCCCGCTATATCCATGAAGTCAGTGATCGAAAGAAGGGACCGTTCATCGCTCTGAACTGCGCGGCCCTGCCCGAGGGTCTGCTCGAGAGCGAATTGTTCGGCCACGAAAAAGGCGCTTTCACCGGGGCTGTAGCAGCCAAGAAAGGAAAATTCGAACTCGCCGACGGGGGCACCCTGTTGCTGGACGAGATCGGAGAGATTCCCCTGCATCTGCAGGCCAAACTGCTTCGGGTGCTGCAGGAGGAAGAGGTGGACAGGCTGGGCGGCAGTTCTCCTCTCAGTATTGATGTGCATGTTATAGTGACCACCAACAGAGATCTGCAGGCGGCCATCAAGGAAGGCAGCTTCCGGGAGGACCTCTATTACCGCCTCAATGTCATCCCCATCCTCATCCCCCCGCTCAGGGGAAGGCAGGAAGACATCTTCCTGCTGGCCGACCATTTTATCAAGAAATTTTCCGGTAAATACGACAAAAGAGTCAAAAAATTGTCTAATGGTGCCAGAGAGTGCTTCAGCAGATATCAATGGCCGGGAAACGTCAGAGAGATGGAAAATCTCATCGAAAGGGCTGTCCTTCTCTCTGCCGGAGATCTTCTGGAGCCCCATGATTTCTGGGATGAAGTCCCCCCGGAATGCCGGGATGCCGTCAAACAGTCTGAAGTCAGCGCGGTGGCCGAACCTGTCCCGCCGTCTTCCGAGGATTCTTTTTTCCGGGGAGGCGAAGAGGAGTTACCTACCCTGAAGGACGTTGAACGGCAGATGATTCTCCATGCCCTAGATAAAACGAACAACAACCGGACCTCCGCCGCCAAAATTCTGGGCGTCAGTGTCCGGACCCTCCGCAACAAGCTCAATGAATACCGCAACAGCGGCATGATCAGCTGACCGCTCATTCCTTCTCCTTTCTTCCTTTATCTTCTTTCATCTGCATTCGTGGCATATTATTTGCTAACTGTTTTCCCGTAGAGGTTTTCAGGAAATACCGGAATAATTGCTCCGTTATTTATGCTAAGCCGCAAGCGCTTGAAATCGAAATGGAGAAGGTGGTTTTATGATCAACAGCAAGTTGTTTGGGAGTCTGCAGATGATGCAGCAGGCTCTCAACCTGCGAATGGAAAAACAGGGAGTGATCCAGGCCAATATCGCCAACATGGAGACCCCGGGCTATAAGGCCCGAGAGCTGCCCTTCGAAGAGGCCCTCAGTAAGGCAGTCGACAGACAGGGCCAGGTGGCGGTGAGCCGGACCGATTCACGGCACTTGGGCGGCCTGGACGTGCAGCCCGCTTCCTTTGTTGAAGTGGAAGACCGGGAAGTTGATCTCGATGAGGAAATTCTCAAGTTGTCAAAAAATCAACTCATGTATCAGATTGCCACTACTCTGGTAGGCAAGAAATTAAGCGGACTGAAATCCGCCATAGATGAAGGAGGACAATAGGCATGGATATTCTGACCGCCATGGAAATCAGCGGTTCCGGGCTTAAGGCTCAGCGGGCCAGGCTTAACGTGGCCGCCATGAACCTGGCTAATGTCAATACCACCAGGACCCTGGAAGGAGGACCCTATCGGGCGAAGTCGGTAGTTTTTTCCGCCGAGCCGGTAAACAGTTTTTCGTCCACTCTCGAGCAGGCGACTTCGGAACTTCGCAAAGTCGAGGTAACCCGGGTTGTCGAAGACGACAAGCCCTTCAAAGAGGTTTATGACCCTTCCCATCCTGATGCCGACGAGAATGGCATAGTGCAGATGCCCAACGTGGATGTACCGGAACAGATGGTGGATATGCTGAGTGCCCGCCGGGGATACGAGGCCAATATCAGCGCCGTTGAAGCTGTCAAGAGCATGGCCCAGAGGGCCCTGGAGATTTCAAGGGGGTAATTGAATGAAGACTTTACCACTGGCACAAGTCCAAAAGGCGGGGATCGAGCAGCTCAGGCAGACCACGGAATCAGCGGCGCCGGGCACTGGGTTTGCCGAAGTGCTCAAGGACTCCATCCAATCCGTTAACCAGCAGATGAGCGAAGCAGGGAAAATGAGAGAGGGGCTGATTGCCGGCGAACATGCCAATATACATGAGACCATGATTGCCCTGGAGGCCTCTGGCGTATCGTTCAAGATGATGACCAAGGTCCAGCAGAAGGCGATTGATGCCTATAAAGAAATTATGCGAATGAGCGTCTAAAGGATGCTGGTCAATATTTTGACCATCCTGAAAAATGGATTGCTGAACCAGTTTAACGGGAACACGGATTATGGCCCCACCTAAACAGATGTTGAATCAGACTACCGATATCCTGAAGAATTTATCTTTTGCCCAGAAAGCCATAGCCGCTTTCCTGGTAATCGCCGTTCTGGGCGGTCTGATATTCTTATCGCTCATGGGTAGCGGTGAAAACTACGCAGTCCTCTACAGGGGACTGACCCAGAAGGATGCGGCGGCGGTTGTCGAAGAGCTGCAGGCTCAGGGGATAAACTACAAGCTGGATGAACAGGGAACAGCGGTTCTCGTTTCCCAGGGCAAGGTCTATGAAACCAGGTTGAACCTGGCTGGGCAGGGGCTCCCCAAGGGGGGCGGAGTAGGTTTTGAAATCTTTGACAAAAGCAACCTCGGCGCCACTGATTTCGTTCAGCATGTCAACTATCAGCGGGCCCTTCAGGGGGAGCTGGCTCGGACCATCAAGGAATTTGGAGCGGTGAGGGATGCCAGGGTCCACATAGCCAGCCCCAAGGAGTCTGTATTCATCGAGGAGTCGAAGCCGGTCTCGGCGTCAGTCAGTCTTACCATGAATGATTCCGCCGGACTCAGCAAGAGGGAGATCAAGTCGGTCGTCAACCTGGTGGCCGGTGCGGTTCCCCGACTGTCGGCTGAGGAAGTTACCGTCGTAGACACTACCGGCCGCCTTCTCTATCCCCTGGACGGCATGGACTCGCAGTCCGCTCTTGCCGCCGGTAAACTCAAGTACACCAACGAAGTGGAACGCAATCTGCGCCACAAGCTGGAGAGTATGTTCGATGAGGTTTTGGGGATAAACAAGGCGGTTGCCCGGGTCAATGTCGACATCGATTTCACCGAGATCGACTCCACAGAGAAGACTTTTGATCCTGAGGGAAAGGTTGTCCGCAGTGAACAACTGGTCCGGGAACAGGGCGGAAGCAGCGACGGAGCCCAGGGAATCCCGGGGGTGAAGGGAGAACTCGCCACTTTCACTGAAACCGGAGAGGCGGAAAGCAGCAGGGGATTTTCTCGTAATAATGCGGTCAAAAACTATGAGATAAGCAATAAAATAACCCACATTAAAGAAGAGATAGGGGCTATCAAGAGAATTTCCGTAGCCGTCATGGTTGACGGGACCTACAAGGAGGTTGAGCAGGAAAACGGCGAAACCGTCGAGGAATATGTTCCGAGATCCGAGGACGAGATAGCCTGGTTGACCAGAATGGCCAAGAACGCCATCGGTTTCAACGAAGACCGGGGAGATCAGGTGGAGGTCGCCAGCCTGGCTTTCCAGACCACTGAAAAGCCGGAAATTCCCGCCTCTGATTCCATGGATAAGTGGCAGACTCTGGTCGAGCATGCTATTATGCCTGTGCTGACCCTGGTGGCGATCCTCGGGTTTTTTCTCTTTGTCGTCCGACCCTTCATAAAACTTCTGGCTGCCCAGAAAGAGGAGACGATCCGGACCGCCAGAGACGTTGGTGAAGCGCTCCACGAGGCAGATCACGAAGAGGAAGAGGAGATCGGCCTGAAGCCCCGGGGAGTAACGGATAGAGAACGCATATACAAGCTGGCTCAGAGCGACCCGGACAGGGCGGCCGATCTGGTCAGACGATGGCTGCGCGAAGGAGAGTAGTAAGGTATGGCCCAGCACAGAGGAGGTTCAGAAGACAATCTCACCGGACCTGAAAAGGCGGCGATTTTCCTTCTTACCCTGGGAGACGAGTTCACCTCCCAGGTCTTCAAGCGTCTTGACGATGACGAGATCAAGGCCGTCGGTCGCCAGATGTCCAGGATTGACAGGGTGGACAAGGAAGATGTGGCGGCACTGCTCCGGGAATTTCGCAGTGATGAAGGGGGAGACGAAATTTATCTCTCCGGGACGGAAATGCTGGAAAACGCCCTTAAGAACGCCGTCCCTTCGGATAAGGCGAGTTCCATTCTGAACGACATCCGCTCGGACTGGCGTGTTACCCTGTTTCAGAAAGCCAGGAAGCTTGAGCCCAAGGTCCTGGTGAATTTCCTGCGCAACGAACATCCCCAGACTGTAGCCTTGGTCCTCTCCGTCCTGGAGACGGCCCAGGCCGCGGATATTCTCGCTGAACTGGAAGAAGACGTCCAGATAGAGGTGGTGATGAGGATGGCCGAGCTTGATAAGGTAAGTCCGGATA
>JBEPXR010000224.1:0-4619 GCA_041641775.1 Desulfobia sp.
AAGACGGGGAAGTACAGGTCAGGAGAGAACTGCTACCCGGTCCCCCTTTCTGACTACGCCGCCATTAATGACCCGGGCGAAGATCCCTTTTTTTGGCATAACGCAGTCCCCCATTTTCTTGAAGATTTCACATTTACTGTGGCACTTCTTACCGATCTGGATGATCTCAAGGACTGCATCCGGCCCAACGGACAACCTGGCGCCCAGAGGAAGGTCCTCGAGTTTCAGACCGGAGGTGGTCAGGTTTTCGGCAAAATCTCCTGGCTTTAGATCCGGCAGCTTTGACCGGCCCTCTTCGATAGCTTCCAGGGCGAGCAGACTGACTTCCCTTGCCGAGCCGCCATGGGCGTCGCCGACCAGCCCATATCCGGTTTTGAGCTCCGCCTCGGCGACCGGCTTCTTGGGAGTATGCTTCCCCCGGCTCAGGCAGACGGCCTCTACTACTCCTTCAAGCGTCGGCCTCCGGGTTGCTGGTTCCACCATCATGCCTCCTTCAGGGCAGAGAAAGCATCCTTTCCAGGGCTTTCACCGCCTCATCCCGGGTATCTTCCGGAACGGTGACCACATTGTATTTCCCCAGATTTTCCAGGGTATAACAAAGCTTTTCCAAGGTAATTTTAGCCATGTTGGGACAAATCGATTTCGAAAGCGGCAGAATCTCCCGGTCGGTATACTTCAGCTGGAGCCGGTGGACCAGGTTGTATTCGGTGCCAATGACTACGGTATCCCCGGGCTCGGCTTCCTCCGCGTACTTTATGATAAATTCTGTGGAACCTGAGGCATCGGCGGCGGCCACCACATCAGGCGTACATTCCGGATGGACCACAATCAGAGCTTCGGGCCGGGTTTCCCTGATCCTGCTGATCTGTTCAATCTTAAATCTGGTATGAACCAGGCAGTACCCCTTCCAGAGTATTACTGTGGCCTTTTCCAGGGCTTGTCGGGAATTGCCCCCCAGAGGAAGACCGGGGTCCCAGACCACAATTTGCTCCTCAGGAATGCCCAGTTTGCAGGCGGTGTTGCGGCCCAGGAATTCATCAGGAAGGAAAAAGACTCTCTCTTTCCGCTCCAGAGCCCACGAAAAGGCGGCAGCGGAACTGGAGGAGGTGCAGGAGATTCCTTCATTACGGCCGCAGAAAGCCTTTATGGCCGCTTCACTGTTGATATAGCAGACCGGCGTCATAGTCTCCGGCCCGAAAAAATCAATCAGCTCCTGCCAGCTCCACTCCACTATATAGGGATCAGCCATGTCAGCCATCCAGCAGCCTGCCTCCACATCGGGTATCTGGACAACCTGATGGGAACGGGCAAGGATAGCTGCACTCTCCGCCATGAAATGAACCCCGCAGAATACGATGTACACGGCTTTATCATCGGCAACGGCGGTACGGGCCAAGCCGAAGGAGTCTCCGACATAATTGCCCAGCTCGACGATTTCCACATTCTGATAGTGATGGGTTAAAATTATCAGTCTGCCACCCAGTTCTTTCTTGATCTTTTTTATCCGTTCTCTATATCCGTTTTCCATAAGCACCGACGTTTACTTAGAATCGCCTGGTTTTCAGCTCTTGAGACTGTGGCCGCAGTGCATGCAGAAACTGGCACCCTCTGGATTTTCCTTCCCGCATCCGGCACAGAGGTGACGATCGCTTCCAGCTTCAGGGGCGTCTTCCGCCGTCTTTACCTCTTTCTCTGGTCCTGCATCTTTACTTTTGCGCCCGTCGCGCTTGGCTTCATAGTCTTCAATAGCCTTGAGCAAGGCATCGGCCCCGAGATTGGAACAGTGCATCTTTTCCTTGGGCAGACCACCCAGCTCCTCTGCCGCAGCCTTCTTGCTCATCTTTTTGGCTTCCTCAAGAGTCAGCCCCTTGCTCATCTCTGAAACGATACTGGAGACGGCAATAGCCGCGACACAACCAAAGGTCTTGTATTTCAGATCCACGATCCGGTTATCTTCAACCTTGATATAGACGGTCATCATATCACCGCAAGCGGGGTTACCGACCTCGCCGATCCCGTCGGCATCAGGCATTTCCCCTACGTTTCGGGGGCTGGCGAAATGATCCATTACTTTTTGAGTATACATGACAGATCTCCTTGAGATTGTTTATTCAGCTGTCTCGATCTCATCCTTCCAGAGGGGAGACATCATCCTGAGCCTTTCCACCACCCCCGGCAGAGTATCCAGGACATGCTCTATCTCTTGCCGGTTATTGGTTCTGTTCAGGGTAAAAACCAGCGATCCCTGAGCCACATCGGGAGCCACACCCAGGGCGCCGAGCACCGGGGAAAGTTTGAGGGCTTTGGAGGCGCAGGCCGAACCGGTATTGGCATAAATTCCGTTCTGACTGAGAAGAAAGATGAGGGCTTCCCCCTCTATCGCCTGGAAGCAGTAACTGACATGGCCGGGCAGACGCTGCTCCGGATGGCCGGTTAAGGTCGCTTTGGGAACTCTTTCCCGGATCCCGTGAATCAGATCGTTTCTCAAACTTTCCAACTTCTTACGGTTTTCGTCTATTTCTTTGGCAGCCAGCTCAGCAGCCACCCCGAAACCTATGATGCCGGGGACATTTTCGGTTCCGGCCCGCATTCCCCTTTCCTGAATACCACCGTGGATAAGCGGCATGGTTCGGACATTTTTACGTACATAAAGGGCCCCCATCCCTTTCGGCCCCTGAATGGGTTGAGCGGAAATACTCAGGAGATCGACACCCAGTTCTTCCACGCCAATCGGGATCTGTCCCACAGAAGCCACACAATCGGCATGAAAAAAAACCCCTTTATCCTTGCAAAGGGCGGCCATTGCAGCTATGTGCTGGATGGTTCCAATCTCGTTGTTGGCATGCATCACCGAAACCAGCACTGTATCCTCGTCAAGGGTCTTGGCAAGTCTTTCGGGGTCAAGCTGGCCATTGCTGTCTACCGGCAGAAAGGTTACTTCGTAATCGAGGCGCTCCAGGAAACGGGCTGAGTTCAAGACCGAATGATGCTCCACAGCGGAGACAATCACCCTGTTTCCCTTTTTGCGGTTAGCCAGGGCAACTCCTTTGACCGCCATATTGTTGGCCTCGGCCCCGGAAGAGGTAAAAACGATGCGTTCCGGAGCCGCTCCCAGAAGATCTGCCACCTGGGCCCTGGCTTCTTCGACCTTTTCTTTAACTCCCGTACCCAGATCGTAAATCGTCATGGGATTGGCAAAATACTGGCCATAAAAGGGCTCCATTGCCCGGATCACCTCTTTTCTCAAGGGTGTGGCCGAAGCGTGATCCAGATAGGCTTTAATCATTTTTCTTCTCCTTTACTTTTCGTTTTTTTTCAAAGGGCAGGATCTAATTTTTCTTCCTTATATAGAGTTTATAACAATCATCATCCTCTTCAACCCCTATAAAATCCTGGCCACAGCGCTCACACCAGTTGGGAATATCCTCCAAGGCCTGATCGTAGTCCGTGAGAACCTCCAGAACCTCCCCTTTTTTCATACACCTCAATTTATCTCCGGGTTCGAGGAGATGCATAGGGCACATTCGGCAGACAAGGTCCAGCTGATCATCTGATTTCTGATTCTTGACAAATTTCATTTTCATCTCCACCGCTGAATATGTTAGTATGGAACTGGTCACTTCAAATCTATATTCTTTTAGTATAATATAAGAAAACTTTTCCTCCTGTCAAGCAAAGATTGTACAGGGATATAGTCCTGCAAAACAAGAGCCTTGACATTCCATAGTGCTTAAGTGTATTTTATTTTATACTATTATTAGGTAAATGGCAAAATGTGTATAAACCTTCCTTGAGGACTTGCATGAATGCGCTTGACAACCAGAAGCAGGTATGGAACCAGGCTGATAATTGACATCGCCAAGAACCAGGACAAGGGACCGGTTCAGGTTGGAGACATCGCCAAGAGAGAGGAGCTCTCGGTAAAATATCTTGAGCTTCTCATCAGAAGTCTCCGCCAGGCCGGCTATCTGAAGAGTGTCAGGGGAGCCAAGGGTGGTCACCTGCTCGCCAAAGCCCCCGAGGACATAAAGATTGGAGAAATCGTTGAAGTGTTGGAAGGAGACATCCTCCTGGTAGACTGCTCGAGAGACGACGGCTACTGCAGCCGAAAGGGTAACTGCCCCACTTTACCCCTCTGGCAGGAGATCGAAGATCTGGTTCATGACAAACTGTACTCAGTCTCCGTCCAGGACCTGATCGACGATCAGGAGTTGGTCTGCATTGAAAACATGAATGGCGGGAAGTCGCCATAACTCCTCCTCTCCGCTGTATCCCCCCGAACAGGATGGGAGCAGAACTGAATTTCGGTTTCACTGCCACTCCCCCCAAAAGCCATCTCGAATTGCACTCTGCGCTCCGGCTTATGTCCTGATTGCCCCGGCCTTTCCAATCCGTGCCGGTCAAAATCCTTCAGCTATCCGAGGTACAATTCCAGGCTAAGCCGATACCCTGCCCCACCTGGGTCTATCCCCTGTTTTTGCCAAATCGAGTTTCTGTTCTTATTCTTTTCATGCTCGGGAAAGGCAGGAGAGAAGACGGCTGCCTGAGGAAACACGAGAAAATTCTATAATAAAAGCAAATAAGCAGCCAGTAACGGTTCGATATTTGCATTGATATTC
>JBEPXR010000225.1:0-4552 GCA_041641775.1 Desulfobia sp.
CCTCCGGATGGATAACGGAAAAAGTCCTTATTATCTCCTTAAAGGCATTAGTCATGCTTGCGGCAACCGAAAGGTGGATTTCCGCGCTATGGGAAACGGCGGGATTGAAGGTGAAGAGGATCAAAAGGGGAAGAAGCAGGTCCTGGTATTTTGTTATATTCACGATGTATTCTCCTGAATCTGGCCTGGGTTGTCTATTGGGATGAGGCAGCCGGAAGCCGCGACCGAAAGTTTCTCCTTCTTCAGGTTAAAGCAAGCAGCAAGCCAGCAGGCGATAAAAACCATGATCAGGACTGATTTTCTTCCTTACATGACAAGCACCCTGTTTCTTTGGGAGGAAAAATCAGAGAGGAGCTTTCCACCACCTGTAATTTTTCTACAATATTGTCATTTACTATCCTATTCTGTCCATTGTTGTACATAATTTTCTCGATTGTCATTGACTGCCAGTGAGGCGGTCCTGATTTATTACTGTTTATTTCCCGGCACTCTTTCAAACGTAAATCTGAACCTTTGTCTGCGCCTGCACCTTCCTCCCGGCGGGCCTGGAAAAGGCCCTCCACAATGAACAATGAAAGCCGGAACACGAAGTGGGAAGTGGTAATTCTCACCAGGGCAGGACCCGGCAGGAACGAATTTGCAGAAAACTGAGGCTTTCCTGTAAACTGGTGAAGAGAAGGGATCGAACTTTATTGGCACCAATCTTGATATCAGTCTTGATAGGGCGATTTGCAGCTCAGATATATTCTCCTGAAATCGGAGATCCGTATGGAAACCATATAACGATGCGCTGTATAGCGGGTCAAGCATATCAGGCCTATGCTTCTGACCTAACTGAGGAGGCGGGCTGGAGAGCAGTTTAACAGGGCCGCCACGGTATTACGAGGGGGATCGGTCAAGTCATGAAAGGTCTTGTGGACAGCACCCTGCGGGAAGGAGAACAGACTCCGGGAGTCTTTTTCTCGAGTGCCGACAAAGGAGAAATAGCCGCCTTATTGCTTAAATCCGGAATCGAAGAGATAGAGCTGGGTGTAGCCTCAAAACAGAACCGGGAACTCCCTCCTCTGATCACAAAGACACGGGAAATGAAAAAGCGGACTGGTTCGGCCGTCCGGCTCGCCCTGTGGAGCAGGTGCAGGCTTGAAGATGTCGACTGGGCTGCCGGCCTCAAACCTGATGTCCTGTCCCTCTCCATCCCGGTTTCCGACCTGCATATCCGGAAAAAGCTGGAGAAAAGCGGATCATGGGTACTCGATACCTTGAGCAGATCGATCAGTCAGGCAGTTTGCCTTGGAATCCCTTATATATCATTGGGTCTGGAGGATGCCAGCCGGGCTGAGCCGGATTTCCTGGTCAAGGTTGTCCGGGCTGCTGAACTGGCAGGAGCCCAGCGGATACGCTTCGCCGATACCGTGGGTCTGTTGACCCCGGATGAGGTCAGCAGCCGTATCGAGAGCCTGAAGGAAATAACTTCCCTTGAAATAGGAGGGCACTGTCATAACGATTTCGGAATGGCCACGGCTAATACGGTTTCCGCTCTTCAGCATGGTGCCGACTGGGCTGATGTCACTGTTCTGGGCCTGGGTGAGCGGGCCGGCAATGCCCGCCTGGAGGAAGTGGCAGGCTTCATCAGTTTGAGCCTGGAATCTGGCCGCTATCAGAGCAGGTATTTCCGTCCTCTCTGTGAAAGGGTTGCGGAAAGCGCCGGAATGACCATAGCACCTGGTCACCCTGTAGTGGGGTCTGCCATTTTCACCTGTGAAACCGGCCTTCATCTCCAGGGCCTGCATAGTGATCCGGCTACATACGAGCCGTATTCTCCAGATCTGGTTGGTGCTGAAAGGTCCCTTCTGATAGGGGCCAAGAGCGGTCGGAGGGCGGTAACCACCCATTGCCGCTCTCTGGGTCTCTCTGTGAGCGGGGAGAAGGCAGCGAGGCTTACCGGCAGTATCAGGAAGATGGCCGGGAAGAAGAAACGGGCCTTGGAGACCGAGGAGATCAGGGAGCTGGCTGCCGGGATTGATTAAAAGATGCTTCCGGCAGGGAACTGAGGGCGCAAAAAAGCAGTCTCTGCGACTTTTGCGCCGCTGCGAGAACAAAGGTGTTATTGCAGCGGCTTTCAGTTATGATGCCTGGATATGGATCACGGCAGAAAAGGCTAAAGGGAACCTTGAAAAATTGCCCTCTGTCCCGGTTACTGTGTCGCGGCAGCAAGAAAAATGCTCACATATGCCTAATATGCTGCGCTTTTTATTTTCACCGCTCCTTGTTCTCGAACCAGATTTCTAAATTTTTCAAGGCACCCTAAATTAAAAGGTCTTCGGGCGGTTTCAGGTTATATTTCTTGATCCGGTAGCCCATCTGTCTCTGGGTCAGTCCCAGCTCCCGGGCTGCCCGGGCCTGCACCCAGCCATGGCGGTCCAGGGCGGCCACTACTTCGTCCCTTTCCAGGTCCCTTAGGGAACGGCGGTTGCTGGTCCTTACAAGGAAACCGGCCGTTTCCCGGGACCGAAGCTTATCCTGGCTGTTTATGTGGGGAGGGGGTTCCGGTTCAGCCGCCATAAAGACCGGCAGGTCATGCATCATCACCAGGTCCCTGTCCGCCATGATCACCAGCCGCTCTATAAGATTCTGGACCTCACGCACGTTGCCGGGCCAGCTGTAGCCTTTCAGAAATTCCAGGACCTCTTTTGAGATTCTGACCTTCCTGCTGTTGCGCCTGTTGCTTTCCCGCAGAAAATGATCGAGCAGAAGTGGGAGGTCTTCTTCCCTCTCCCGCAGAGGCGGAAGATTGACCGGTACCACATTCAGCCGGTAATAGAGGTCTGAGCGGAACTCGCCCTTGGCTACCTCATCTTCAAGGCTCTTGTTGGTGGCTGCGATCACCCGCACGTCCACGCGGAGGGTTTTGGTTCCCCCCAATCTCTCGAACTGCTGCTCCTGGAGAACCCGGAGAAGTTTGGCCTGCAGGGTCAGGGGCATTTCGCCGATTTCATCCAGAAACAGGGTGCCGCAGTCGGCCAGTTCGAAGCGCCCCTTCTTGACTGCCGCCGCCCCGGTAAAGGCTCCCTTCTCATGACCGAACAGTTCGCTCTCCAGCAGGGTTTCCGGCAGAGCTGCGCAGTTCACCTTGATAAAGGGTCTCTCTTCCCTGGGGCTTTCCAGGTGTATGGCCCGCGCCACCAGCTCCTTGCCGGTGCCGGATTCGCCCATGAGCAGGGCGGTGGCCCGGCTGGGCGCCACCTTGTGGATGAATTTGAACAGCTCCTGCATGTTTTTGCTCTGGCCGATGATGTTGTGGTAGCTGTAGCGCTTTTTGAGCTCGGCCTTCAAGGACTGGTTCTCCTCCACCAGGCTTTTTTCTTTCAGGGCAATGGCCTTGTGCAGATTGAGGAATTGGGCGATGAGGGAGGCGACCACGGTGAGGAAGCGGATATCCTCCTCAAAGGAAATTTCCGCACCGAATAAACGGTCCACGGTCAGAACGCCTACGGTCTCTTCAAGGAGCTTGACCGGAACACCGATAAAAGAAATTTCGCCCTTGGGCAGATTGGCCCGGGCTCCGGTACGGTTGAGGAACAGGGGCTCTTTGCTTATATCAGGGACCACAAAGGGGTAGGAGGTGCTGAATATCTTGCCGATCACCCCTTCATTCATATCATAGACCCCGCGGCTGACTTCCTCTTCGGTCAGGCCATACGAAGCCCTAATCTGCAGCCGCCCCCCTTCCTCTTCTGAGACCAGCACCAGGGTGGCCCTTTCCATTCGCAGGACATCGTGAAGAACTCCCAGGATCCTGGGCAGTGCGTCGTCCAGATCGAGCGCCGAGCCAATGAACTGGGAGATCTGGTAGAGGGCCTGAACCTCCAGGTGGGCGGTATTCCGGTCTGAGGAAGAAAAACTGGTATGCAACTCGTTACCTTTTCAGCTAGTGCCAGGCAGGGGGCATCCCCTGCGAAATATAAAAAATGGGTTCAGAAATCACGGCTTCAGCCATGAAACGACGTAGTGTCTTCTCTCTTCTGCAAACACTGTACCGGTTACCGTGTGAAATGGTATTTGATGATAAGTTATTGATTTCAAATTAATAGATAAATAAAGGGCTGAAGCCGGGCAGAGGGGATACTGGCAAAATTGTTATTTTCCAAACCGTTCTGCTGCTTGTCTTTTCAATTATGTAATTCTTTGAAAAAGGATAGCGGAAATTATTGGCATGTCTGGTTGCAGAAGTGGCGTTTGTCGACTTGTTTGCCAATTTGTCACTTTCGCTACATTTTTGAATCTGGTTCTCTTCAGCCTCTTTGGTCTTTGCAGTTCCAAAATATATAGCGAAAATAGATTGTTGTAGAAATAAATCAGCCTTTTCCCGCAGACGGCATGCACCTTGTAATAACCAGGATGCAACCCCACTTATGTAACGTAATCCTAATTTCTATACCTGGAGGTATGAACAATGAGAAAAGTGGCAATTTACGGAAAAGGCGGAATTGGTAAATCTACGACAACGCAGAACACGGTAGCCGGCCTGGTGGAGTTGGGCCGCAACGTCATG
>JBEPXR010000226.1:0-4543 GCA_041641775.1 Desulfobia sp.
CGGATACTTTTCCCGTAGGGCTCTTACCAGGTCACCGATACGCTTGGGGGTACCCAAGCCGCCGTGGTTCTTGATACAGAGGATAATATCAGGACCGGTTACATCCAGGATTTCCTGGACCTTGCCGACATAAAATTCGTCGGTATGTTCTGGTCCTGTGGAAAAGCAGATGCAGGGCTCCAAAATCTTGTCCGCCGCCTTCACCTCCTCGAACACGGCCTGCATATTGGGAATGTAATTCATAAAATCAAAAACTCGCCAGACGTCAACATACTTGGCAAATTCCCGGACGGTGAGCCTGATCACGTTCTGGGGGTAAGGACGATAGCCAAAAAGGTTTACCCCCCGACAAAGGGTCTGAAACATGGTGTTGGGCATCTTTTCCCGCAGCAGCTTAAGCTTGAGAAAAGGATCAACCTGTTTACGGAGGATATCCACGTGCACAGAAGCTCCTCCGGTAATCTCGAGAGAAAAGTAGTTCACCTGTTCTCTGGCCTCGGCAGCGAGAAGATCAGTATGGAGCAGTATCCTGTTTTTGAAATCAGACTGAGAGAGGTCTCGGGCGGTATTTGTTATATAGTATCCATCAGCCTCACGAAGCGTCTTCAAGGCATCGGTGGGCTTCATTCCTTGTACTATCCTGTCCATGGGAACTCCTTATTCTGATAGCTGAATTATGTTTATGAAACCGGGGCGTCCCACCTTCCCGACCATAATTCGTCATTCATTATTCTACTTATATCGCGTAGGGATTATATCCCTTGTAGTGTATCTCAGCGATCAATTTTGCCAGCTTGTTCTCTTCGGATATATCTTCCTTATATTCAAACAAATAGGTATGAGTGTCGAGAAAGGAGGTATTAAAGTCCCCTTTCTGAAAATCGGGATCCTCCACCAGATTCAGGTAAAAAGGGATGGTCGTCTTGGGACCTGATATGGTGAAATTCCTGAGACAGCGTCTTAATCTGTCGACCGTTTCATTCCAGGAATATCCATGGACCGTCAGTTTGACCAGCAGGGAATCATAGACTTCGGGGATGGTGTATCCCTGATAAACAAAGCCGTCAAGCCGGACTCCATAACCACCGGGTGAACGATAGACTGCAACGGTCTTACCGCCTTCCGGCATAAAGTCATTCTGCGGATCTTCTGCATTGATGCGCATTTCAATGGCATGTCCTCTCACCTGTACCCCTTCCTGGTCGAATAACAGTTTCTTACCCATGGCGAGCTTGATCTGGGTTCGGACAATATCAATGCCGGTTACCATCTCACTGACTGTGTGCTCCACCTGGACTCTGGTATTGATCTCCATAAAGTAATAGTTGTAATCCTTGTCTACCAGAAATTCAACGGTCCCGGCATTAAAATAGTTTGCTGCTTTAGCGGCCTTGACGGCTGTATTACATATATTCTCCAGAAGCTCCTCATTATCTATCATGGAGGGGGCGATCTCCACCAATTTCTGGTTACGACGCTGAATGGAACAGTCTCTGGTCCCCAGGTGCACTGTGTTGCCGTATTTATCAGCCATAATCTGCACTTCGACGTGCTTGGGATTAACAACGACTTTCTCCAGGTAAACATTGTCATTATTGAAAGCTGCCCTGGCTTCGGCTCTGGCTATCGGAAGCTGCTCCCTGAGCTCGTTGTCGTTGTTGACCGTTCTTATCCCCCGGCCTCCACCGCCGGCGGTGGCTTTCAACATGAGCGGATATCCCACTTCAGTGGCAAACTCGAGAGCTACCTTTTCCCCTTCTTCACCCTGGGGGAGATTCTGGGTTCCCGGCACCATCGGTATACCTGCCTCTTTCATAATATTGCGAGCAACTACCTTGTTACCGAGGTTATCTATGACTCCGCTTGGGGGACCGATGAAGATGATCCCAGCCTCTTCACAGGCCCGTGCAAAATCGGGATTCTCTGCAAGAAAGCCGTAGCCGGGATGAATAGCATCAATATCATGGTCCTTGGACACCCTGATTATCTTGTCGATATCCAGGTAATCGCGTCGGGGCCCATCGCCAATCCATATAGCTTCATCAGCACTGCGTATATGCAGGGAGTCGTTGTCCTGCGTTTCATATACAGCCACAGCTTTAAGACCCAGTTCCTGGACCGCACGAATGATGCGAATGGCTATTTCACCGCGATTCGCTATAAGCACTTTCTTCACTGATTCACCTCCGATATATCATTGCTGGTCACAATCCAAGATTTAGACTTGGAAAACCGCATGGAAAATGACCTTTCATTAACAGGGGGGCTCAGATTAAGACTGATAAGTCAAGGATAGATAAGGTAAGCGTTCCGGAAAACAGACCTGTGGGTGCTTAAAAGAACTGCTGACTCCCTCCCTGATCAGCTGAAACCCGTTATTATGGGGTCATCGCCACCAAATTGCGGAATCCGTCAGCCTTCTGTTTATAGAGGCCACGGTATTCCGCAACGATATCATATACCAGTTATCGTGAAGGGCGTCAAGTCAGACCTGCAGAGGGGAGGCAGAGCAGGCGGAGTTGTGAAGAAATTAAAGGGGGCAGGCTGAAGTGGCTGGAGAAACTGCCCATGGCTGAACCATAATATGATGGTCTTTCGGGTTATCGACTACCGGCCTGCGACCTTTCAATTCGACCAGCTCCCAGCTATCCGGATTGGCGGCAATTGTCTCCAGGAAATGCAGATGATGCCCATGTCCGGTCTTGCGGGCCGAAAGACAGCCTTGAATAGGGAAACCGAAGAGAGCGATGTCACCTACAAGGTCCAGCATCTTGTGTCGGACAAATTCATCGGAAAATCGCAGACCACCCTGATTGACCAAACCGCCATGGTCAATAACAATAGCATTGTCTAGGGATCCCCCCAAAGCTTTCCCGTTCTTTCTGAGATAATCAATTTCGTGGAGAAATCCGAAAGTCCGGGCCTTGGCAAGTTCCCCGGCAAAAATTCCTGGAGAGATTTCCAGGGAAAGAGACTGTTTTTGAATAAGGGAATGTTCAAAGTCAATGGAACAGTTTATCTTTAAACTGTCTCCGGGAGTCAGTCTGAGTTCGGAATCACCCTGGCGATAGACTATCTCTTTTTTAATACGTGCCACGATTCTCCGGCTCTGCTGTTTTTTTCGCTGGGCCTTTTTGAACATATGAACAAAGGCAGCCGCACTGCCGTCCATAATCGGCACTTCATCACTGTCCAATTCGATTACAGCATTGTCTATACCCATGCCATAAAGAGCTGCAAGGAGATGCTCTGTCGTCCCGATTTTAATGTCGTCTGCAGCGATGGTGGTAGCCAGATGAGTATCAGCTACCTGATGAAATAATGCAGGTATGGCTATCTTTTTATCGGTGCGGAAGAAACAGATACCGGTATTTTCCCGGGCAGGACTGACCTTCATTCTGACCGATTTACCGGAATGCAACCCTATTCCTGCAAAAGAAACTGATTTATTAAGAGTATGCTGATATCCTTCCAATCTTAATTCTCCTGATTGCTTATGTGGTAAAACCTCATCTGTTTATGTTCCCGTAAGGTTTTTATTCGATGTTTTTTTTTCAGTTTAACTTTAAAATCTCCCACTGCACCGCTGCTCCGGATGAGATCACACCAATACGGAAAGCAAATATCATGCCCACAATTTGCTACTTGCAAATTTGCAACATTTTATGCAATTATTCCATGCTATTAAGGTAAAAAAATTAAGCCCGGACCATAGTGTAACCCGGCGACCAGCTATGGCAAAAAAGACACACTTCCTGTTTCTTCCCCCACTAATGTCAGCTGCTGATCTTCCCCATAACAAAGGCAGCAAAACCCTCAAAAGGAAGCAGTTCGATCGAGACACTAATCACAGGCAGGGCCAGCTGGCTGCTCCGCACCTTGACCATATCTTTTGCCGTGGTAATCAGGCCTTCCGCACCAGTTGCCCCTGCCATATCCGTGAGATTGAGCAGGTCTTTTGCAGAATAGGCATGATGGTCCGGAAATGCCCGGAAACCGGTCAGCTGCACTTCGCTTTTTTCAAGGGTTTTTTTAAAGGATAAGGGTTCGGCCAGTCCGCAGAAGCCGAAGTATCTCCTGTTTCTGATCGCGCTCATCTCCAGACTCTCTCCCTGTTGATTTACTATTCCCACTGGCTGATAGGATGTCATAAAAACCTGAATTTCTGGGAATTTCTTATTAAGAGCTTTTTTGATCGCCTCCGCCCGCTCCCGGTTTTCATCATCCACGCAGTTTAAAACAAAACAGTCAGCCCTCTTCAGGGCCATGAGCGGCTCCCTCATATCCCCCCCGGGAAATACCCGGTTATTACCTAGAAAGGTATCAACCTTGAAAAGAACCACATTGAGATCACGAGACAGGGCCAGATGCTGGAAGCCATCATCGACGATTATCAGGCCAGGTTTCAGATGGGTGACGGCATACTCCGCCGCCAAGCTTTTACTGGAGCCGACTACTACCGGTATGCCCTGCAGACGATTAGCCAGCAGGTACGCTTCATCACCGACTTCTGCAACGTCTCTGAGCAGACCCTCATCATTCG
>JBEPXR010000227.1:0-4534 GCA_041641775.1 Desulfobia sp.
AAGAAATTTTCAACTTCAGTCTCCGTCCGAAGGGTTTTCTCTTTGGTGGTGCAGGAGATCAGCAGGCTCAGTATGATCAACAGGGCCGCTGCCTGTCCCGGTAGATGTTTATCTGTTGTTTTTTTCATTGGCATTGATAGCAGGTTTGTATTCTTTTATCCAGATGGGAGACCTCTCTATCCGAGAGGTTCCTTATCTGTTCTGCCCGAGGATGCGGTTCACCCGTCGAACACCGTCGGCAGCTTTGAGGTAGAGAGGTTTTGAAACTGCGCTGGCAGCGGCGAAGCTGAACTGCTGCCTGGCCAGTTCGTATCTGGATTCTTCCATATAGCTTATTCCGCGCTCATAGCATTTTCTGGCATACTCTTCATATTGGTGAGCCCCTGGTTCATTTTTGCCTGGAAGTACACTGCTGCAGCCACTGACGAAAAGAAACAGCAAAATTGACGCTATGATATAAAATTGACAGGTGCGTTGCATAATTTTTCAGTCGGATAATTTTATATTGTCAAAGGATTCCACCATGACCCGCCGGTCATCTACAGCAGGCCAGCCACTATCATCGAGGAGTCTGGCGATCAGTCTGTTTTCTTCTAAAATAATGGTTCCAGAGGTGAGGACCCGGCCATCCTCCTGGTGAAGAACTCTTGCATTTATCACTACCTGTCCGTCGGCGATGCTATATGTCCCCACCAGGCGCGCCTGGGCACTGTGGACATAGCTTAATTCCGCCATATCCCGGGACAGTCCGTATATTCCGTATCCCTGTTTGATTTGCAGTGAGTTGGCCATTCTTACATCAAGAACGGCCACTCCCCTGCTCTGGAGCTCCCCGATCATCTGCTCTGCTATGAGCCTGCCCAGATCTGTTGTCTTGTATAAATGGTTAAGGTCAACAAAAGTGGTTACCACGACTTTGGGTTCCTCCGCGGTTAGAAAGTTGCCATCTCCTGTCAGCAGTTGATCTGCAAGCTGTCCTATCCTGAGTTTCAATTCGGTTCCGGTTTCATTTGGTATAAGGGGATCAGGTTGTTCTGCTCTTGTCTTTTCGGGAGTGAAGCTGTTCCTGCGCGGCTGATGACGCGTCACGGGCATGGTTTGTTCGGAATTTCGCCATGGCAGGAGGAGGTTTTTCAAGCTGTCCATCCATCCTTTATTTACCTTCTGTCCTGTCTCTGTCTCGGAATAACTGTAGTAAGCGTAGCTGCAGGGGTCATTGAAAAATTGCCCTTCAGCCGGTATTACCCCGGGTAAGACCATAAACAATAATGACAGGCCCAGGAAAGAAGTGGTTAGTTTTTCATTCATGCAGTAATACTCCTCTTTGTTGTATCAAAAATCAGAAACCGGTAGCTGGTGCCTTCGTTATTTCTGAAATGAAATATCGGTCAACGGAAAAATTTGCTCGCTTCATAATCCGGGAAACCTTTGCATCTCTGTCAATTGCACATTTTATGCCACCGGTGCAGGAAAAGAAGGGGGTGGAGTGGCCGCACCGTCGGATGGGGGAAATAAAATTATTGCTAATCAATAAAAAGGTATTATACTTTACAGATTTTAGTGTGGGTAAGTATTAATTTTGAAATGAGACATGCTGAACCGCTTTGTATCTTTGTATTATCTGCAGCCGTCTTGCATCAATAAACAGGTGAGGACGACCGGGTACGACTGGAACAGCTCATATTTAATCTGGAGACTTTTTACCATGGCACGTATTACAGTTGAAGACTGCCTTGAAAAGATAGGCAGTGAGAACCGTTTCAGCTTGGTCCATCTAGCGGTCACCCGGGTCAGGCAACACCGCAAGAATCTGCCTTTTCTGGTTAAATCCAAAAATAAAGAGGCGGTGTCCACTCTGCGGGAAATTGCCGCCGGAAAGGTCAATTTCGATAATATAAGAGAGTTCAACAAAGTGTCAGACGAAGAGGGGCAGGAAGTTAGTCGTCACTCAGATACGGTTGCCGCTTAATAAATCTGGCTGATAAGTTGTTTTATGGAGAAAGATTACTACGAAATTCTCGGGGTAAGCAGGGGCGCTTCAGCAGTAGAGATAAAAAAGGCCTATCGGCAGTTGGCCATGCAGAATCATCCCGATCGCAATCCTGGTGACCGGGAAGCTGAAGACAAGTTTAAGGCCGCCACCGAGGCCTATGAAGTTCTTGGTGATAAAGAAAAGCGGCAGATATATGACAGGTTCGGGGTTGATGGTCTAAATCGCAGTGGGTACAGTGGTCCCGGAAATTTTGAAGATATTTTTTCCAGTTTCGGCGACATCTTCGGTGATATTTTCGGCTTCGGAGGAGGTCAACGTAGAGGCAGGCAAGGCCCTGTTCCCGGCAACGACCTGCGGTACGATATTACCATCACCTTCATGGACGCAGTCCATGGTGTCGAGAGAGAGGCGGAGATCCGCAAGCGTGATACCTGCTGGACCTGTGAAGGGAAGGGGATACGGCCCGGTTATAAACCCGAAAGCTGCCCCGATTGCAAGGGGAGCGGTCAAGTCACCAGGACCCAGGGATTTTTCAGTGTTCGCAGTCCCTGTCCCAAATGTCAGGGAGAAGGTGAGATTATAACCGAGCCTTGTGCCGACTGTGACGGCAATGGTCTGGTAAGCGCAACTAAGAAAGTCAAATTGAAAATCCCCGCCGGCGTTGATACCGGTGCCAAGATGCGAATACGGGGAGAAGGCGAAGGTGGCCGCCGAGGAGGGGTGTCCGGTGACCTCTATGTAGTGATTCATGTCGGATCCCATGAGTTTTTTGAGAGAGATGGTGATAATATCTATTGCGATCTGCCTTTGAATATTACTCAGGCCGCTCTTGGCTGCAAAGTAGAGGTCCCGACTGTCCACGGTGTCAAGGAAATCGAGGTAAAACAGGGAACTCAGCCCGGCGACTCCTTCCGACTCAAGGATGAAGGGGTGCCGAACTTGAGAGGGCGCGGTCATGGGGATATGATCGTTACGGCCAGGGTTGTTATCCCGAAGAAGTTGAACAAAGAGCAGAAGGAGCTACTGAAGAAATTCGCCGAAAGCCAGCCGAAAGACCAGAAAAATTATACTGAAAAATTTTTCCGGAAATTTTTCAAGGGACATCATAGCAGTAAGTAAAAAGGTGTGACACTATCTATGATTGAAAAGGACGATCAGGGCACCTCCCGGGACTTCACACATCTGGACTCCGAGGGCAGGGCCAGGATGGTCGATGTGAGCGAAAAAGAAGATACAAGGAGAGAAGCAGTTGCCGCTGGCCGTATTGTGATGTCACGGCGATGCTTCAACCTTCTCGTCGAAGATAATATCCCTAAGGGAAATGTTTTAGGAGCCGCGCGGTTAGCAGGGATTATGGCGGCCAAAAAGGTGGATGAATTAATCCCGCTCTGCCATTCTCTTCCTGTCAGTGGCAGTGATATACGATTTGATCTTGACAACGAAAGGCCAGCGGTGGAGATTATAGCCTCAGTCAGGGCGGCCGGGAAAACAGGAGTCGAAATGGAAGCCCTTACCGCCGTTTCGATTGCTGCCCTGACCATATACGATATGTGCAAGTCACTTGATAAGGGAATGGTTATAAAGAACATCCGTCTGCTGCGGAAATCTGGTGGAAAAAGTGGAACATTTATCAGGGAATAGACGGCCGAAAGCCTGGAAAAAACTAAGAGGGGAAATCGGACTATATGGATAAGAAAAACTTGGAGCATTTTCGTAAGAAACTGCTCGAAATGCGTGAAGAACTGATCTCTGAAGCTGGCAAGACCATTACCGGTATGTCTTCGGATGGGAATAAATACCCCGATCCCACTGATCGGGCTTCAGCTGAATCCGACCGAAATTTTGAACTCAGGATCAGGGACAGAGAGAGGAAGCTGCTCAGTAAAATAGATGCGGCTCTGGAACGGATTGACGATGAGTCTTTTGGTATATGCGATTCCTGTGGAGATGATATTACTCATGCCAGACTGGAGGCCAGGCCTGTTACTACGCTCTGTATCGAATGCAAGACGCGGGAAGAGAACTATGAAAATGCCAAGGCCGGATGATCACTTGAATCCTCAATTATTACCAACCATTACACATGCCTGAATTACGTAAAGACCCTGTATTGGGGCGCTGGATTATCATCGCCCAGGAAAGAGGGAAGCGGCCCACGGACTTCGTTGTCGAAGGAATGACGCATCGGGGAGGATTCTGCCCGCTATGCCCCGGCAACGAAAACACGACGCCCACCGAAGTCCTGAGTTACCGAAGCGATAACAATCAGTGGCAGCTCAGGGTGGTTCCTAATAAGTATCCGGCTCTGGTTATCACCGGTAACCTGGATAAGGAGGGGGAGGGTATTTATGACAGGATGAACGGGATCGGAGCCCATGAAGTCATCATTGAAACACCTGACCATAAAGCTGATTTTGGCACCCTGCCCTTAGAACAGCTGGTCAGAATCTTCTATGCCTACCGTGACCGCATTCTTGATCTGGAGAGGGATTCCAGGTTTAAGTATGTGATGGTCTTCAAGAATCACGGAAGAGAGGCTGG
>JBEPXR010000228.1:0-4516 GCA_041641775.1 Desulfobia sp.
CCTCTCCGTACCATTAAAAGCCCTGCCGACCTGACTGCCGCAAAGAATGCGGCCAGCAGAAAGCAGGTGGTTGACTGAATCGCTCAGAATAAGTGAACCGGAATTTTGAGTAATCCTGCCTTGCCCTCTCCAATGAGTGAGGGCCGAGCAAACAGAAATCGGATCTTTCCAGTTCCGATTGGTGCCAGTCCATAAGGAGGGACAATGCGACGATACGAAACAATTATCATTATCAGGCCATCGGTAAACGAGGACGGCATCAAGGAGATAGCCGGCAGATATACTGATATCATCCAGAAAGACGGGGGCCACGTCATTAAAGAAGACCATTGGGGAGCCAGGACCCTTGCCTATCCCATTGAAAAAGAACAGCAGGGTTATTACATCTGCCTGGAATACGCCGCCGTTCCTGAATCGGTTTTTGAAATTGAACGTCTGGCCAAACTCGATGACAGGCTTTTGAAATACATGACCATCAAGCTGCAGGAAGTGTATATCCCGGATGAAGAAATACCGGAAAGCGAAAGCACAGAAGCCGAAACGGCTGAGCCTATGGAAGCCTCTACCGAGGAAGTTGAGCCGGCAACTGAATAAATACAGGCTGTTCTCCTCGATATGTCGTTTTCTGCCTGACTACTATCAATAGTTCTAATCCAGAATATTATGAAATCAAAAAAAATATTTCCAAGACGTAAAGTTTGCCGTTTCTGTGCCAACCCTGAGATAGTAATCGATTATAAGGATCCAAAGGTACTGAAAAGTTTTCTCACAGAAAGGGGGAAAATCATTCCCAGAAGAATATACGGCACCTGTGCCAAGCACCAGAGGGAGCTGACCACTGCAATTAAAAGAGCCAGACATATTGCTCTCATTCCTTATACCGGCCCTCATTAAAAGCAATCGTGAATTGCGAATGAGGGATTAGAAATTAGAAAAAATTATACTTGCCAGGTAACGTCTCTGATGATAAACGACCCTTGTCGGCTTATCCCGTATGATCTTGCAGGACAGGGCATTTCCCGTCACTTCTGCAGAAAAGGATTCGCGTCAGGGCGAAGGAATACAAAGGCTGACTTGAATCTTCCTTACTAATTGGTAATTCGTAATTTCTAATTTCTGCTCGACGCAAACATGGGGGGAGAGGACTGGAAAGAAAAGGTAGACCGTACTCCTTTTATAGTCAGGATATCGGCTGTAACCATCCTACTTTTTCTGCCGGCCCTGACTGGATATTTCAGCTGGACAATATTTTTTATTCCTCTTGTTGTCTTTTTCCTGCTCGGCCATTTTGAAGAAGAGAGGGTCTACGCCCACATTATGCCCGCTTTCCTGGCAGGAGGACTGCTGGCTCTTTCCCTGAGCTCCCTGCCTGCATTTCTTATGGCAGCCTCCCTCATTCCGGTTGGCCATGCCCTGAGTTATGCCGCCAAAAGAGAACACCCCATCTGGCGGGGCGGACTGACAGCCTGTCTGACTCTTCTCTGCATCTGGTTTCTGGGGGGCGTAACCCTTGATCTCTTCCTGTCCAGAAACCTTTATCAGGAGATCATAAGCGGTTTGGATTCCGTCCTGGTCTCCACCTTCAGGATGTATCAGAACTCAGAAGAACTTGCTCCTGAGTTGACTCTGCAGCTTGAAGAAGCGATAAGGCAATTGCGGGTAATACTGCCTAAAATTTTCCCTGCAATTACGGTAAACACTGTTATAATTACCATCTGGCTTAACCTGCTTCTGGGTAACTGGCTTCTGAGAAAAAGCCACTCCGGCCAAGCGCCCTGGCCCTGTTTCCGGCAATGGCGCCTGCCGGACAAACTGGTCTGGATCCTTATTGGTGCCGGTTTTGGCTCTCTGCTTCCACTGCCGGGCATACAGATAGTAAGCCTCAACTCCATCCTTATCTTAGGATTAGTCTATGGACTGCAGGGTCTGGCCGTGCTTGCCTTCCTGCTGCATAAGTGGGAAGTACCCGTTGTGTTTCAAGTTTTTGTGTTCAGTCTGATTCTGCTTCAGACATACAGTGTAATATTCCTTGCCCTGCTGGGGCTTGTTGATATCTGGTTGAATATTCGCAGGGATAAAAGATAACCTCAAATTCGAATCAAGGAAGACGCTATGGAAGTTATAATGAAAGAGACCATTGACACCCTGGGTGAAGTTGGTGACATCGTCAATGTCAAGCCGGGATACGGCCGCAACTATCTTATTCCCCAAGGGAAGGCGGTCCCCGCCACCAAGGAAAACAGAATTTTCCGGGACCGGAATCAGGCGGCTATCGAGGCGCAGCGAGAAGAACAGCGAAAACAGGATGACGAACTGACCAAGAAATTGGCCGGTACCGTGATAAGAATCGAAAAACGCGTCGGCCCGGATAAAAAACTCTATGGCTCGGTTACTTCAAATGATGTTGCCGAAGAGCTTAACAAACTGGGAATTAAGATCGACAGAAAGAAAATACTGCTTGAAGACCCGATCAAAACTGTCGGTGAGCATACAGTTTCGTGCAAGACCGGTTATCAGATGAATGCTGATATAACCGTTGAAGTCAGTCCGATGGAAAGTTAAGCTTCAGAACCTCCCGGGTCTGCCGGCGGACCGTCATGCAGATCCGCTTCAGGCAGACCCGGTTCCGGCAGCAGGTAAGCTGCTTCTTCTCCATATCCATTGAACCTGTACTATCAGCCAGGTGACGGTCAATTCAAGCCCTTCAACCTCCACAGGTGGGCCAGCTTTACAGGCAAGAGGATGGATCCTGAAAAAAAAACCATAGCAGCACACCGGATCCCGCCCCACAGCAAAGAGGCGGAACAGTCAATCCTAGGCTCCATTCTCCAGCAACCCAACTCCCTGCCCAAAATCATCAATTCCCTGGACGCTGATGATTTTTACTTCACTTCTCATAGACATATTTTTGAAGGCCTGGTGGCTCTTTTTGACAAGAACGAGCCTCAGGATCTTATCACCATAACCCACCACCTGAAAAAAAAGGACAGGTTGGAATCAGCGGGAGGCCCAGCCTATCTTGCCTCCCTGTCAGACCAGGTCCCCCTGGCCTCAAATCTTGTCTATTATGCCAAGATAGTACGGGAAAAAGCTATTCTCAGACAGTTAATCTCAACTACTTCAGAGATAGGAAGTCGCTGCTACGAAGAACAGGAAGAAGTAGAGAAGCTCCTTGATGAAGTTGAACAGACGGTCTTCGATATAGCCCGCAATCAGGTGGGGAAATATTTCCAGCCACTCAATCAGATCATCACCTCCACTTTCGACAGGATAACCGTTCTGGCCGAACGCAAGGAATTGATTACCGGAGTACCCAGCGGTTTTGAACAGTTTGATAAGATGACCTCGGGACTGCAGCCTTCCGACCTGATTATCATGGCGGGTCGACCAAGTATGGGGAAAACCGCTCTGGCCATGAACATGGTGCAGAATTCCGCTCTCCATCATGGCGTAGGGGTGGCTGTTTTCAGCCTGGAAATGTCCAATACCCAGCTTGGCCTGCGCCTTCTCTGTTCCCAGAGCCGGGTTGATTCCCATGATCTCCGGACCGGCTTCATCAAAGACCATGACTGGACCAAACTGACCAGGGCGGCAGCAGAGCTTTCCAGCGCCTCCATCTTCATTGATGATACCCCCTCCCTCTCCGTACTTGAAATGAGAGCGAAGGCCAGGAGACTTAAATCGGAATACAACATAGGTCTGGTGGTGGTCGATTATCTTCAGCTGATGCGAGGAAGGGCAGAGAGCCGTGAACAGGAAATCAGTGAGATATCGAGATCTCTGAAGGCGATGGCCAAGGAGCTCGATATACCCGTCATCGCCTTGTCTCAGCTGAATCGCAGTCTGGAAAGCCGGACCGACAAAAGACCCCAGCTCGCCGACCTCAGGGAATCAGGCGCCATTGAACAGGATGCCGATGTAATCTGTTTTATATACAGGGACGAGGTCTATAACAAATCCGAGGACAACCCCCGCAAGGGCCTGGCGGAGCTTATCATAGGCAAACAACGCAACGGACCGACAGGTACGGTTGAACTGGCTTTCATCGGCAGGTACACCACCTTCGAAAACCTGGCCCGGACTGAATAAAGTGAATTTCTGAACTGAACTTTAAAATCCCGAACCTGAACAGATAATATGACTACCAATTCCTATAATTTCAGTGTCATTGAAAAGAAATGGCAGGAAAAATGGCAGAAAGACCGGACATTCAAGGCAGTAGAAACCCCGGAAAAGGAGAAATATTATCTCCTCGAAATGTTTCCTTATCCCTCGGGTCGCATTCATATGGGGCACGTCCGGAACTACACGATTGGCGATGTTATAGCCAGGTTTAAAAGGATGAAAGGCTATAATGTCCTCCATCCCATGGGGTGGGACGCTTTTGGAATGCCAGCGGAAAATGCCGCCATTAAAAACAACACCCATCCGGCCCGCTGGACCTATGAAAATATCGCCTACATGAAAAAACAGCTGCGTTCCCTCGGCCTTTCCTATGACTGGGACAGGGAACTGG
>JBEPXR010000229.1:0-4478 GCA_041641775.1 Desulfobia sp.
CCGGAATATGTATCTTATGCAATCACTCTGGTGGTTACTCTTACTTGCATTTCTCTTCATGAAGGGGGTGGAATATGCTGTCGCTCTGGTGAACATCGGCCATCTTGACAAATACGGCGGCCAGATACCCCGGGGCTTTGAGGGATGGGTGAATAAGGACACCCTGGTCCGTATGCGCGACTACACCCTGGAGAGCAGCCGTCTGGAACTGTTCTCCTCCGGAGTTGATATTCTGGTTGTTATCCTTTTCCTCTTCGGAGGCGTTCTGGAGTGGTATAATTCCCTGCTGGTAGCACAGGGCTGGCCATTTTATCTGACAGGTATAGTCTTTTTTCTACTGTTGATCTATGTGGCCGCCCTTATCCAAATCCCTTTTGACTTTTACCGCAATTTTATTATAGAGGAAAAATATGGGTTCAACAAACAGTCATTAAGACTTTGGCTGCTCGATACGTGTAAGAGTCTTCTGCTCACCACCCTGATTACGGTGCTGCTGCTTTTCGTCGTTTTCTGGCTCATCAGAACCATGCCTTTCTGGTGGTGGCTGGTTGTCTGGTTGTTCATGCTCTCTTTCAAGCTGTTCATGCTGATTGTTTCTCCTTATGTCCTGGAACCCCTTTTTAATAAGTTTACTCCGGTGGAGGACGAGGATCTTGTTGCAAGGATTAAAGAATTGATGGCCAGGGCTGGTCTTGCCGTCAATAGGGTCTTTGTCATGGACGCCTCCAGGCGCAGCAGTCATGGGAATGCCTATTTCAGCGGCATAGGGCATGTCAAGAGGATAGTTCTCTTTGATACGTTGCTGGAAACAAACAGCAGGGAGGAGATCCTGGCCATCCTCGCCCATGAGGCGGGACACTGGAAGAAGAAGCATCTGGTTAAACGGCTTGTCTTGACAGAGGCTCTTTCTCTACCAATTTTTTACCTGGTATGGTTCCTGGTTCAAAGCGACTATCTGGCCACCATTTTCTCCATCTCCCAGCCAACTCTGTTTGCCAAACTGCTGCTGGTCAGTTTTTGTTTCATGCTGGCCATCTTTCCCTTTAAGCCAATTTTTGCCTGGTTCTCCAGAAGGCATGAGTGGGAGGCCGATCGGTTCGGGGCTGAGCTGACGGATTCTCCTTCTGCCCTGGCCCGGGCTCTTGTCAAACTGGGACGCGACAATCTGGCTAATCTTCATCCTCATCCCTGGCGCATTGCCTTGTACTACAGTCACCCCCCTCTCTCCCACCGGGTCAAGAAGCTGCTGCAAGGCTAGTACGGAAGTGGGGCAGGTGGATAATAAAAATGGGGCTTCTGCTGCAGCAGAGGTTTTTAACAGTCGGGCGAAAGAGTATGATCAATGGTTTGAAGACAGTCTTCTTTTTGTAGTTGAGCTCTCATGTCTGCGGGATCTGAAAACGAAAATCGAACGACCCGGCCTGGAAATCGGAGTGGGTCCTGGCAGATTCGCCAGGGAACTGTTGATCGATTATGGTCTTGACCCTGCCCCTGCCCCGTTGGTTCTGGCTCGGCGCCGCGGCATAAAGGTGGTTCAGGCAGTGGGTGAATCTCTACCTTTCAGGTCAGGTTCACTCGCGGCTGTTTACATTCTCTTCACCTTTTGCTTTCTATCCGAGCCTCTCAAAGTTCTGCAAGAGAGTTTCCGGATTCTGAAACCTTCTGGTCAGGTGATTGTCGGAATTATTTCGTCTTCCAGTGCCTGGGGACGGAGTCTCATGGTTAAAAAAGAAAATAACCATCCTTTCTACAGGTACGCTCGATTTTATGAAGGAGATTATCTGCGGGATCTGCTCTATCTTCACTCCTTCCACCCTGTCGATAGTCGTTCTATCCTTTTTCAGCCACCGGAACGCTTGGACAGGTTGGAGCGTTCCAGACCCGGAATCTGGCCTGAGGCTGGTTTTCAGGTAATTGTGGGGAGAAAAGAAGTCTTGACAAGAGGGATAGGGAAGGTATAGGAACGAGCATGAAGTTGATATGCGAGAAGTACAGGGAGGAGGTGGATCGGGAACATGTCTGCTGTCCCCATCCTGGTGACTACTGCAAATGGCGGGAGTCCTGTATAGTCTATTTTATGTGGAAAGAGCGGAAATGCGCAGAGACAAAGAGAGCACAAGCAGGGAAAGAGAAAGATGACTGATCTTAACTTTGAAAAAGGGGGAGGACTGCTGCCAGCCATAGTCCAGGATTCGGATTCGGGTGAGGTGCTCATGCTGGCTTACATCAACAGGGAATCCTGGCTTAAGACCCTGGAAACAGGTAAAGCCCATTACTGGAGCCGTTCTCGGAACACAATCTGGCTCAAAGGAGAATCATCCGGTCATGTTCAACTTGTCAAGGATATTCTGGTTGACTGCGATGAAGACACCGTCGTCTTCAAGGTTGAACAACTGGGAGGGGCGGCCTGCCATAAGGGATATCGCAGTTGTTTTTTCAGAAGGGTTGATCAGGAAGGATTCACTGTGAAGGATGAGAAGATTTTTGATCCCACGGAGGTGTATAAGAAATGAAGGAATTGAGACTTGGTATTCCGAAAGGGAGCCTGGAAAAAGCTACAATCAAACTGCTGGAGCGATCAGGCTGGCAGATAAAAATATCATCCCGTAACTACTTTCCCGAGGTTGATGATGAAGAGCTATCCTGCTCCATCTGCCGCCCTCAGGAAATGTCACGTTATATTGAGAGCGGTGTTCTAGATGCCGGCATAACCGGTAAAGATTGGACCCTGGAAAATGGTTCTGACGTGGTGGAAGTCGAGGATCTGATCTATTCCAAAGACAGCCGCAAGCCCACGCGCTGGGTTCTGGCTGTACCGGCTGATTCCGAGATCAAGTGCCTGGAAGATCTCAACGGAAAAAAAGTTGCCACGGAAATGGTCAATTTCACCAGACGTTATTTTGCCGAAAAAAATATTCAGGTGGATATCGAATTTTCCTGGGGAGCCACGGAGGCGAAGGTGGTTTCAGGCCTTGCCGATGCGATTGTGGAAGTGACCGAGACCGAAACCACGATCAGGGCCCACGGACTGAAGATTATTCATGAGTTAATGAGCTCTACAACCCAGCTGATCGCCAATAAAGAGGCCTGGGAGGATCCATGGAAAAGAGCCAAGATCGAGAACATCGCCCTGCTGATGCAGGGGGCTCTGAGAGCTGATAAAATTGTCGGTTTGAAAATGAATGTGCCAAAGGACAGGCTCAAAAAAATTATTGAGCTTCTGCCCAGCATGAACAGTCCGACCATCTCACCTCTGTATGAGAAGGAGTGGTACTCTCTGGAGACGGTCATCCCGGAGCATCAGGTGAGAGTTCTTATCCCTGCGCTCCTGCGGGAAGGAGCCGAGGGAATTGTTGAGTATTCTCTGAACAAAGTAGTTTGACGGTCAGCCCTTCCAATTTGAGGAAAAACTGTCTTTTTTAAAGGCCGGAGGTAAAGTCCGGCATCATTATAAATAAGCTTGAAAAAAGCCGGATACGCAGTTGAGCCTGTTAAATCTACATAACGTCACGTTTCTGAAAAGTGTCTATGATCTTTCCGATCTCCCGAATGAAGGATATCCTGAAATCGCCTTTGCCGGGCGTTCCAATGTGGGCAAATCCAGCCTGATCAACAGTCTGGTGGGTTCGAAGAAGCTGGTCAAGACCAGTTCCCAGCCTGGTAAAACCCGGTGCCTTAACTTTTTCGAAGCCGGACAGGTATACCTGGTTGACCTGCCTGGTTATGGTTATGCCAAGGTGCCGAAAAAGATGCAGGAGCAATGGCAGAAAACTATCACTTCTTATCTCTCGGGCAGGCGCACTCTTCGTCTGCTGGTGGTCATCGTTGATATCCGCCATGAGGCAAAGGCCCTCGACATCGATCTTCTCCAGTGGCTGGTGGCAGAAGGCATTCCAACTGTCGTGGTATACACCAAGTGTGATAAGCTGTCTGCGAATAAAAAGCAGAAGCAGGCCGTCGTCCTCGACAGAGGGCTTGGTGTAAGAGCCCGGGACAGAGTATTGTTTTCCGCTCTTACGGGGGAAGGCCGAGAAAAATTGATATCTGTTCTTGACCAGGAGACAGGTTAATGTTCTAATTGATTCCGGTCTGATCGTTTTTGGTCTTGACGGAGAATTCAGACTTCGCTACCTATTGGCGTTAGTAGATCGGGTAAGGATGAATCTCCTTGATGCGAGATTAGGGTATTTGGAAGAACTCCCGGGACGACCGGCGGGAAGAAACCTGGTTTGCTGAGAGTAGGTTATCTGGTTTGAATTTCAGTGAGTCAGCTTCTCCCTGAAAGTGCCTGTGATCCGGATGTCCTTTCTGGATAGGAATAACGAGAAAAAACGAATAGTTGGGGGTGGTGTATATGGATAATTCGCAGATTCTGAGATGCTGGGATATTACTCGATGTCAGAGCAGACACACCTGCCCGGCGGGCCAATATGACGAGAAACCCTGCTGGGAGGTTGCCCGGGAGAGAATGGAATACC
>JBEPXR010000230.1:0-4451 GCA_041641775.1 Desulfobia sp.
TGAACGACTTGATTAACCGTCGGAAGGTCGATATATCGGAAGTAAGGTACGTTGTCTTCGATGAGGCTGACGAGATGCTGCAAATGGGATTCCAGGATGAATTAAACGCCATCCTGGCCCGGACCCCGCCGGAAAAAAACACCCTGCTTTTCTCGGCCACCATGTCAAAGGAAGTGGCCGACATCGCGGGCAACTATATGTCCGATCCTATTGAGATAACCATCGGCTCCCGCAATGCCGGAGCAGAAAATGTGTGCCATGAATATTACACGGTTCATGGAGGTAACCGCTATCCTGCCCTGAAGCGTATCGTGGACAACCATCCTGACATCTACGCCATCATTTTCTGCCGTACACGGCAGGAAACCGGGGACATCGCGGCTAAACTGATACAGAACGGCTACAGTGCCGAGGCCCTACATGGCGACCTGAACCAGGCTCAGCGTGATCAGGTCATGAAAAGATTTCGGGGTGGTGATCTCCAGCTTCTGGTGGCAACGGATGTCGCTGCCCGGGGCCTGGATGTCAACGAGCTGACCCATGTCATTAATTATCATCTGCCTGACGATCCAGCCGGTTATACTCATAGAAGCGGAAGAACAGGAAGAGCTGGACGGACCGGAATATCCGCCTCTATTGTTCAGCCTAAAGAAGAGTATAAAATCAGGCAAATTGAAAAAAAGATCAAAAAGAAGTTTACACAGCGCCTGATCCCCTCCGGAGAAGAGGTCTGCAGAAGACAGGCAACCAGCCTGGCCCGACTAATTGCCGGTCTTGAAGTAGACTACGATCAGCTTGAACCGCTCTGTGCTAATATAGCGAAAGAACTTGAATCCCTGGACCGGGAAGAACTGATTAAAAGATTTGTCTCCCTTGAATTAAAAAAACTCCTGGAGGGCTACAAAGATGTTTCGGATCTTAATGCGGCCAAACGGCCAACCAAGCAATCTGGCCGCCATCTTAGCCGCCTTGGCAAATCCGGGAACCAGGAGAATTCCTGCCGAACATTTACCCGCCTTTCCCTCAATATCGGCCGGCGCGACGGCGTCATGCCCCAGGGACTTATCAGCAAGATTAACGAAGTTCCGGGGGTGGGCAGGATCAAAATCGGCAGAATTGACATAAACCGCAACTCCTCATATCTCGAGGCGGACAGCAGGTATGTTCCCCAGATAATCGCTGCTTTTCAGTCTAAAGAAATCAACGGCAAACAGGTGTCCATCGAGGTTAACCGGGAAAAAGGGGGCGCTGGCCCTCCAATCCGCAGATCCAGAGGCCATCGAAAAGGACGCGGATTCCAATCAGTCTGAAAAGCCGCTGAGATACAATGATTATGACATGAGAATCCGGCTCGAAGGACATTGCCTGTTTTCTCAAGGGTAACTGGACATTTTCCGTCATTACTTCTATAGTAAAATAATAAATTGGGAATACATCTTTTCCGGATATTTAGACAAACGGCATCTCCATCAATCTTCCGGCAGATATCGCATAAATTCACATAGAAGATAAATACATCACCACAGAAAAAGTGGAATCCCCGGCAGAAAACGGCAGGAACAATCCCTGGCATGCTCAGACAGTCCCTGAGACAGCAGCTCAACTGAATGTTTCCCCTGCAGACGGCTTGAGCCGAGAGGAAGTGAACACCCGCCTGGACCGGTACGGGGAAAACCGTTTGACCGAAAAACCGCCACGATCCAAATGGCTTACTTTTTTCGATCAATTCAAAAGCGTCCTCATTATGGTCCTGGTTGGTGCTGCAGTGCTTGCCGGGGCCATAGGAGACATCAGGGATGCTGTGGTCATACTCTTTGTCGTGCTGCTCAATGCCGTCCTGGGCTTCTGGCAGGAGCATCGAGCCGAGACCACCCTGGCCTCCCTGAAAAAAATGCTTTCACCGACGGCCCGAGTACGCCGTGCCGGTCAGGAAGAGGAAATCGAGGCCAGGGAACTGGTTCCCGGTGATATCGTCCTGCTCGAGGCCGGCGACCGGGTTCCTGCTGATGGGCGTCTGCTGGTCAGCCACAACATTGAAGTAGACGAGGCTCCACTCACTGGAGAATCCAGACCTGTAGCCAAGAAAGCTGATGCCAAACTCTCGGCAGAAACTCCTCTGGCCGATCGCCATAATCTGCTCTTCATGAATACGGTGCTGACCCGCGGCAGGGCTGAAATGGTCGTCACAGCCACCGGCATGGCTACCGAAATGGGAAGGCTGTCTGACCTCCTGTCAGAGGCCGAACCCGGCCCCACCCCTCTGCAGCGCCAACTCAACAACCTCGGTCACCGGCTCGCCCTGATTGCCGGAGCGATCATCGCAGGTATCTTCATTCTGGGTTTGCTTCGTAACAAACCCCTGATGGAGACCCTTCTCACCTCCATTGCTCTGGCCGTAGCCGCTATTCCTGAAGGATTGCCAGCAGTAGTCACCGTCACCCTCGCTCTCGGCATGCACCGTATGGCCCAGCAGCGCGCTATCGTTAAGAAACTCGCGGCAGTCGAGACCCTGGGCTGCACCACGGTGATCTGCTCCGACAAAACCGGCACCCTGACTCTCAATCAGATGACGGCACGCATTGTGGTCTACCAGGGACGACGGTTCAAGGTTTCCGGAGAGGGATATGATAATAAAGGGGAAATCCAGCCTGAAGATGACGGCGGGCAGGAGGATCTGAGCCCCTTGCTTGAGGCGGCAGCCCTGGCCAATGACAGCCGGATCAGAGATGGAGAGTTAATCGGAGACCCGACAGAAGGAGCCCTTCTTTCTCTGGCAGGCAAGGGCGGAATCTCTATTGAGAAATTGGCGGAGCGGCTTCCCCGGATAGCCGAGATTCCTTTCGACTCCGAACAGAAATTCATGGCCACCTTCCATGAAGACGGTGACCGCATCCTTCTCCTGGCCAAGGGGGCACTCGATGTTCTGCTCGAACGCAGCAGACACCAGCTTGATATGGAAAATCGGGATGAGCCGGCCTCAGCAGATCAGCAGTGGTGGCAGGCGGAAAACGAAAAACTTGCAGGCAAGGCCATGCGGGTGATGGCCCTGGCCTCCCGTTCGATTCCGACTTCGGAATTCGATCCGGACGGCGATCTGGCAGCCGAGATGCATGATCTCACTATGCTGGGGCTGGTGGGTATCATCGATCCTCCTCGATCCGAAGCCCGCGAAGCTTTAGCCTTGTGCAAGCGTGCCGGAATCAGGGTCAAAATGATCACCGGGGACCACAAAGTCACAGCAGCCGCCATTGCCAACAGCCTGGGAATGGGAAAGGAGGTGATGGAAGGCCGCGAACTCGACATGATCAGCTCCGACAGACTCAGTGAGGAGATAGACCGGGTTACGGTATTTGCCCGGGTCGCCCCTGAACACAAAGTAAAAATAGTACGAAGTCTGAAAAAACTGGGCCACGTGGTCGCGGTTACCGGGGACGGAGTTAATGATGCCCCTGCCCTCAAAAACGCCGACATAGGAGTGGCCATGGGCATAACCGGCACCGAGGTGAGCAAGGATGCAGCCACCATGGTCCTCACCGACGACAACTTTGCCACCATCGTTGGGGCGGTAAAGCGAGGCCGCACCATTTATGAAAATATTGTCAAATTTATTCGCTTCCAGCTGTCTACCAACATGGGGGCTATTCAGACCGTACTCTATTCAAGTCTTTTGGGATGGCCCACTCCTTTTACCGCCATCCAGATCCTCTGGATAAATATCATCATGGACGGCCCGCCTGCCATGAGCCTGGGGGTGGAACCGGAGCGTCAGGGTATCATGGATGAGGCACCTCGTTCACCGGAAGCAAGCATCCTTACCGCCAGACGCCTTCTGGGGTTGTTCATCTATGGACTTACCATGGCGGCAGGGACTCTGGGCATCTTCTTCTTCACTCGATCCAGGGGACTGGATCATGCCCTCACCCTTTCCTTCACCACCTTCGTTCTGTTTCAATTCTTCAACATTTTCAACGCCAGAGCCGAAAAAAGATCGGCTTTCAATCGGCTCTTCTTTCGCAATCGCTATCTCTGGCTTTCGCTGGCTGGAGTCATAAGCCTGCAGATCCTGGTAGTGCACTGGGGCCCGGCCCAGTCCATTTTCGATACTACGGCTCTATCCTTCACTGACTGGGGGCTGGCGGCTCTGGTGGCCTCATCCGTTCTGGTACTTAACGAGGCACGTAAACTCGTCTCACGGTTTCTTTTTACCTCCTGAAGTCCAATCACTCACCTTTCCCTTTTCCGGCAGAAAGCAGAGAACCGGAACCGGTATATCTCCGGTAAATCCAATTCAAAAGTGCGTAGAGGACCAGCAGTAAGGCCAGGATCAGCATGATCTGAAACAGATTCATGCCGGCGGCATGCCTTCCCACCGCAACAAATGGCAGGGCCATAATAAACTGAGTGGTCCAGCCCACGATAAAATAAAGAGGAAAGGACAGTCCGCTGAGACT
>JBEPXR010000231.1:0-4431 GCA_041641775.1 Desulfobia sp.
GCCGTTAATTGTTTTTGCATTGATCGTGAGCAGTGGATATATCGTATCACTTCTGGTACCTGAATTTTGTCTGCCCGAAGAAAAGCCTTCGGTGGTCCTGTGAGATGGATTAGGCGCAATGATCTGATCCAATATATGCTTTCTATCATGGTAATAGATAGCTATGATGTGTCAAATTCCAAATTCCTATTGGTAGAAGTGGTTTTATTCTGAAAAACTATGGGAATAGCTGCAATTTGGCTGATCGATCAGTTCCCTGCCTGACTCGAAAGACAGTTATTTCTCTCGGCGTGGAGGGAGTGGGAGGCAAAAATTCTTTCAAAGCTGTAAAAAAGTGGTAAGCTTCAAAGAAAAATGATTTGACCCTAAGGAAAATTTACTTTTTTGTATATTTTTTGTCATTACGTTACATTATTGTAATCAATTTAGGCCTGTTTCGATGCTTCCAGGAGGTGTTGGAATGGTGGGCTACATATTTTTATTATGAAAATCAGTAGGTTATAATTTTATTGCATTTTTGGCATATAGATTGCTATCAGAACGTATAAACAATAATGAGCAGGGAATCTGAAAGAGGTAGAGTGTCTTTTTGCCGGAGATAAATCATAGAAGACCACTACAGGTCTGCCTGAATTTTATCGGTAATAAAGCGAAGAAAACCAAAACTTAAGTCAAAATGGAGGATTTTGATGGGAACTGAAAAAGATATGACCAGGGAAAAAATCAAAGAGCTGGTCGAAAAAGAAAACGTTCACTTTATACGTATGCAGTTCGTTGACATCAACGGAATCATGAAGAACGTGGCTATCCCTTTGAGTCAGCTCGACAAGGCCCTGGACGGTCAGATTATGTTCGATGGTTCTTCCATCGACGGCTTTGCCCGGATTAACGAGTCCGACATGTATCTTAAGCCGGATTTTAATACCTTCACCATCATGCCCTGGCGCAGCAAGGAGGGGACCAAGGCGGCCCGTCTGATCTGCGATGTCATGCTGCCGGACGGCACTCCTTTTATCGGCTGTCCCCGTGGTGCCCTGAAACGTGCCCTGGAAGAAGCCCGGAAGCTGGGATATCAGATGAACGTCGGTACTGAAGCCGAATTCTTTCTCTTTAAAAGAGACGAAGAAGGCCGGGCTACAACCATCACCCATGATACGGCCGGGTATTTCACCCTCGATCCCGAGGATGAGGGCACTAATTGCCGCCGGGAGATCATCGAGACCCTGGAATCCATGGGTTTTGAGATCGAGGCCTCGCACCATGAGGTTGCCGAGGGGCAGCACGAGGTCAATTTCAAGTATGCCGATGCTCTGGAGTGCGCCGATAATACCGTGACCTTCAAATGGGTTGTCAAGGCGATAGCCAACAAATACAACCTGCACGCCACCTTTATGCCCAAACCGGTTTTCGGGATCAATGGTTCAGGTATGCATACCAATCAGTCCCTTTTCACCCTGGAGGGTGACAACGCCTTCTATGATGAAAACGACAAGAGACAGCTCTCCAAGACTGCCTATCAGTATATAGCCGGGGTCTTGAAGAATGCCAAAGGTTTTGCAGCAGTTACCAATCCTACGGTCAATTCTTACAAGCGGCTGGTTGCCGGCTATGAGGCCCCGGTTTATATAGCCTGGTCCGCTTCCAACCGCAGCGCCCTGGTCCGTATCCCGGCTTCCAGGGGATTGGGCACCAGGGTGGAAATCCGCTGCCCGGACCCCACATGCAACCCGTATCTGGCAATTGCCATGATGCTTAATTCGGGTCTGGACGGCATCAAAAGTGAGCTCGATCCGCCTGCTTCAGTTGATGAAGATATCTTCGAGATGACTCCGGCTGAAAGGGAGGCTGCCGGTATAGACGGACTGCCCGCCAACCTCTATGAAGCCATTGAAGAGTTCAGGGCCAACCCCATAGCCAAAGAGACGTTCGGAGGACATATATTTGAGAAATATTGCGAGAACAAAGCAATAGAGTGGGATGCCTTCCGTACCACGGTTACCTGCTGGGAAATCGACAACTATCTGCATCTCTAATTTGCAGATTTTCATTGTCTGATTTCATTATGGGTAAGGGGCTGGGGTTTTTCCCGGCCCCTTTTTTTCTGGCCAGGCAGAAAGTGGTTGGGGCATCTTTTTACGAAAATGTAGTAAATCGATTATGTCAGGTGTTCCGGAGGGAAGTGGGGTGCCTCATGGTTCACCTTTGAATTTCGATTTCGATTTCGATTTCGATTTCGATTTCGATTTCGATTTCGATTTCGGTAATGATAATGATAACGAACAGCGAATGCGGTGCGGGTGTAATTTCAGCCCGACGCCCAATGAATTCTGAACTCAGAACTTGGAACATAGAACATGGCAACAGACCAGCAGCTGGCAGATTTAACCTGTCTGTATGAAATAACCAAGGCCCTGGCTTCTTCCATCAACCTGAGTGAAAGCCTTGAAGCCTCCATGGACATCCTGGCTCGTTTCAAGAATATGAACAACTGTACGGTTACCATTGTCAATCCAATAACGGGGCAGTTGGAAATCGAGGTGGCCCAGGGGTTGACTGATGAAGCCTTGAAACGGGGAAAGTACAAGGTTGGCGAGGGTGTAACAGGCAGGGTTGTGGCCACCGGCGCCCCCCTGGTTGTTCCCCAGGTTAGTGAGGAGCCTCTTTTCCTGGACAGGACTCGTTCGCGTTCGAATCTGGACAAGAAGTCTCTCTCGTTCATTTGTGTACCGGTGAAGCACGGGTCAGACACCATAGGAGCCCTGAGTGTTGACCGCGAGTACAAGGAAGGGCTCGATCTTGACAGCGACCTCCAGTTTCTTACCGTGGTGAGCGGTCTGGTGGCTCAGACCGTAGTCAAAGTCCAGGAGATTAATGAGGAGCGCGATCAGCTGCTCCGGGAAAATACCAAGCTGCGGCGCGAGCTGACCGGCAGATATCAGTTTGAAAGTATAATCAGCAACAGCAGCCGGATGCAGGAAGTTTTTGAGATGATGCACCGGGTGGCGGACAGCACGGCAACTATCCTTCTCCGCGGCGAGTCGGGAACCGGTAAAACCCTGGTGGCAAAGGCCCTGCATTATAACTCGAAGAGAGCTGAAAAGCCCTTTGTTGCGGTCAATTGCGCCGCTCTGCCCGAAACTCTGTTAGAGAGTGAACTCTTTGGTCACGAAAAAGGGGCCTTCACCGGGGCCAATGAAAGGAAACAGGGACGGTTTGAACAGGCGGAAGGGGGGACCCTGTTTCTTGATGAAATCGGCGAGCTGTCGCATTCCGTCCAGGTCAAGCTTCTCAATGTCGTACAAGAGCGGGAGTTCCAGCGCCTGGGGGGCGTGCAGTCCATAAAATGCAATGTCCGCCTGATTGCCGCGACCAACAAGGATCTGGAAGAGGCGGTGGCGTCCGGAAATTTCCGGGAGGATCTCTACTATCGATTGAATGTCTTTCCTATCTATCTTCCTTCCCTGCGTGACCGGCGCACTGACATTCTTCTCCTGGCCGAATATTTTCTGCAGAAGTACTGTGAAGAGAACGACAAGTCGATCAAGCGGATTACCACTCCGGCCATCGATATGCTGATACAGTACCACTGGCCCGGCAATGTCAGGGAGCTGGAAAACTGTATGGAGCGGGCTGTTCTAATGTGCGACGAGGATGCCATCAAGAGTTATCATCTGCCGCCCACCCTGCAGACTCCCGATCAGCAGGAAGAACAGTCCCTCGCTTTCGCGGATCAGGTCGAAAGATTTGAGAAAGAGCTGATAATCGACGCGCTGAAAAGATGCAAGGGGAATCAGACCAAGACTGCAGCCTATCTCGGTTCCAGTCTTAGAATTATTAACTACAAGATCAACAAATACGATATTGAGGCCCGGCAGTTCAAGCCTTCCAGTTAGCCGGTATGTCTTGACGATTTTGTTTTACAATTATGTCCCGAGTTTTAAGCCTGTTTTACGATAATGTATTCCTTCATCCTTGCCTGAAATGTCCATTTCCCTTCCTTTTACCGGTGGATCACGGGACTTGAGCCGTATTTCAGGCCGTCGGCTCCTCTGGCACGTTCATTGCTCCCTGGCTTATTCGACTGTCTTTTGTTCGTCCGGACCGGTTGGGCTGAACGGGCATTATTCTTGAATAAGAGATCAAACGATACTGGAAAAAGGAGGGAGGAATGATCAATACGGGAGATACTGCCTTTATTATGGCGGCGGCGGGCCTGGTTTTGCTGATGACCCCGGGGCTCGCCCTGTTTTACGGGGGGATGGTTCACAACAAAAATGTCCTGGGAACCATTCTCCAGAGCTTCATCATGATTTCGGTTATCAGTCTGGAATGGGTCTATCTGGGATATTCCATGGCCTTCGGTCCTGATGTCGGCGGCATAACCGGGGATTTGTCGTGGGCTGCCCTGCGCGGGGTGGGGACTGAGCCCAG
>JBEPXR010000232.1:0-4428 GCA_041641775.1 Desulfobia sp.
GCCGGGTTAGATGTTGCCGCCTTCGGCAGACCTCCCCTGCCCGGAGCCAGCTCCGGTTTGCCTGTCCAGTTTGTGATCAGGTCGACCGAACCACCTTCTGAGATAAAGAGGATAGCCGACCAATTGCTTTCCAAAGCCAGGCAAAGTGGACTATTCGTCTACACGGACACGGACATGAAATATGACCTGCCCAGAGAAAAGATCGTCATAGACCGGGCAAAAGCCGCTGATCTGGGCGTGAGTATGCGTGAGCTGGGCAACAGCCTTGCCGTCATGCTCGGCGGTAACTATCTCAACCGCTTCAGTATCGAAGGCAGAAGCTATAAGGTCATACCCCAGGTGACCCGGGCCGAGCGTCTCAATCCTGACCAGCTCAAACAGTACCGTATCCGAAGCCGAAGCGGGGAAATGATTCCCCTGTCTACCCTGGTTAAACTGGAAAAAACGGTTGAACCCAGGCAGCTCAACAGATTCCAGCAGCTGAATGCCGCCACTATATCTGCGGTTCCAACTCCTGGAGTCACCATGGGCCGGGCCCTTGATTTTCTCCAGCAGGAGGCGGAAAACCTCTTTCCTAAAGGATTTACCCCCGACTATGCCGGCCAGTCCCGACAGTATGTCCAGGAGGGAGGAGAACTGATAATCTCCTTTTTCCTGGCCCTTATCGTTATTTACCTGGTTCTGGCCGCCCAGTTTGAAAGTTTCCGGGATCCCCTGATTATCATGGTCAGCGTTCCCATGTCGATCTCAGGGGCCTTGATCTTCCTGACTCTGGGATTCGCCTCAATCAATATTTTCACCCAGGTAGGCCTGATTACGTTGATAGGCTTGATCAGTAAACACGGCATCCTGATCGTGGAATTTGCCAACCAGCTCAGGGAACAGGGCAGAAGTAAATACGATGCCGTAGCCGAGGCAGCAGGTATCCGTCTTCGTCCTATTCTCATGACCACTTTCTCTACGGTCATGGGGGTCTTTCCGCTCCTGATAGCTGGAGGACCCGGTGCGGCCAGCCGTTTTAATATCGGCATTGTGGTCACAGCCGGAATGCTGATCGGAACCCTCTTCACTCTCTTTGTTCTGCCCCCTGTGTATCTGCTGCTCAGCAGAAACCGAAGGGTTGCGACTGCTTGAGTCGAAAGAAAAAAAGAAGGCTGCCTAAGGAAAAAGGAAAAATATAACATGCTGGCCAAGGTTATAAGCAGCTCAGTGCAGGGTATCGATGCGGTCCCTGTGGAGGTCGAGGTCGACCTGGTCTTCGGCCTGCCCAACTTTGCCACAGTGGGACTGCCGGAAGGGGCGGTCCGGGAAAGCAAGGACCGGGTTCGGGCAGCCATAAAAAACAGCGGCTACGAATTTCCCAACCAAAAGATAACCGTCAATCTTGCTCCGGCTGATATCAAGAAATCCGGCACCGGTTTTGATCTCCCCATGGCCCTGGGGATACTGACTGCCTCGGAAACGTGCAGCAGCGAGAACCTCCACAGGTACCTGGTCATTGGAGAACTTTCCCTGGACGGGAGAGTCCGCCCCGTTCAGGGTATTCTGCCCATGGCCATAGCCGCCCGCAGGCAAGGCCTCAAGGGGGCTCTGGTTCCCAATGCCAACGCCAGGGAGGCTGCCGTGGTCCGAGACCTGGATATCATTCCCGTCGATTATCTCTATCAGGCTGTCGACTTCCTGGCAGACACAGGTACGCTGGACCCGGTCAGCGAGGAGCCGGTAACTGCCTTCTGTGATTCAGGCCCGCACCCCCTGGACTTCTCTGAGGTAAAGGGTCATGGTCATGTTAAAAGGGCTCTGGAAGTAGCAGCTGCCGGCGGTCACAATGTTCTGATGAAAGGCCCTCCCGGCTCCGGCAAAACCATGCTGGCCAAGCGGCTGCCAACGATACTTCCCGATCTCTCTTTTGAAGAATCCCTGGAGACCACCAAGATATTCAGTGTTTCCGGACTCCTCAATGAGAACTCCGGTCTGATCAGACAGAGGCCCTTTCGGGCTCCCCATCACACCATCTCCGATGCCGGCCTCATCGGCGGAGGCCATACTCCCAGACCGGGCGAAGTTTCCCTGGCCCATAACGGGATTTTGTTTCTCGATGAACTGCCGGAATTCCGCAGGGCGGTTCTGGAGGTCCTCCGGCAGCCCCTTGAAGATGAAATGGTGACCATTGCCCGGGCCGCCACCACCCTCACCTTTCCGGCCCGTTTCATGCTGGTGGCGGCTTACAATCCCTGCCCCTGCGGCTATCTGGGCGACCAGCGCCATAACTGCACCTGCACCCTTCCTCAGATTAAACGTTATGAAGATAAACTTTCCGGCCCACTGCTGGATCGAATAGACATGCACCTGGAAGTGGAGGCCCTGACCGTTGGGGAACTTGGAGCGAGGGCAGAAGGGGAAAAATCCGCTGCAATCAAAAAAAGGGTTGAAGAGGCCAGAAAGATCCAGCAGGACAGATTTACCGGAGAAGAAATATTCACCAATGGCGGCATGGGAAACCAGGCGATAAAGAGACACTGTCAGCTGGATCAGGCTACCCAGAACCTCCTGGAAAAGGGGGCCGAAAAACTCAAGCTTTCCGCCCGGGCCTACCACCGGATCCTCAAGATGGCCAGGACCATAGCCGATCTCGAGGGAACGGCCGACATCACCTCAGGCCATGTTGCCGAAGCCATCCAGTACAGAAGGTTATAATGAGCAATATACTGCTGATCATCTTCGGAGTCCTGGTGGGCATCTATGCCGCCCTAACCGGTCTTGGCGGGGGTTTTCTGATGATCCCCATGCTCCTTTACATAGGCTACAGCGGCCAGAAAGCGGTGGGCACCTCGTTCGTGGCCATAGTCATCATCGCCGTCTCCGCCCTTCTGGCTCATCAAAAGCTGGCCAATGTGGACTGGCGGGCCGGTCTGCTCCTGGGACTCGGTGGCGTGATGGGGGCCCAGATAGGAGCCAGACTTCTGGAAAACCTGTCAACAGCCAGCTTCAAAAGGGTGTTTGCCGGAGTTCTGGTCCTGCTGGCCTGCTACCTGTTTCTGACCACTAAATAAGTAAATCAATAAAGGCCGAACCGGTTCCTGCAACAACAGCATCAAATGGCCAGGTTCCCATTCTTGTATACCCGGCATGGTTGACCGATTCAATTCTTCCTGTCAATTTATGTGCTTATCTTTTTTTAGCTGTTGACAACCCTCTCTTCTTTTTCTTACCATATTTCTATAAAGTGAGGAATCGCTTTGTGCAGCATGCCCGATCGCTACATCCCGATTCGGGCTATCAAGCTATTGCCCGATTCCCTAACCGATATCATTACCAAACAGGAGGCATTAAATGGATAAAGCCGAACTTTGCAAAAAAATCACGGAGATCTACCCAGAAATAGGTGAATGCGGCATCGATGTGGATGTCGATTACAATGAGGAAAAGAAAGCGTGGATAGTTGATCTGAAAAAAGACCAGCATGAACTGACCACCCATCTGGAACCCAGTGAAGCGGACCAGTGCATGGAAGGCCAACAGTGTGTCTCGCTCGGTGTTCAGATAGGCCAGCTTGCCGAAAACATCAAGAAACTGAAAGGCGGCTCCTGATTGCCGACCAGATAACACCTCTCTAATCTACTTGCTTACGATATGTGGGGAGCCTTGGCCGGAGATATAATTGGTTCCGTCTATGAAGGCTCCCCCCTTAAAACCGAAAAATTTCCGCTTTTCTCCGATAAATCCAGATTCACCGATGACTCGGTGCTCAGCGTAGCGGTGGCAGCCGCCATTCTGGAAGGAAAAGATTATGCCTCCTCTTTCAAAAAATACGGCTGCCGTCACCCCGGCGCCGGATATGGTGGGTCGTTCTTCGCCTGGTTACATAGCGAGGATCCCGCCCCTTACAACAGCTGGGGAAATGGTTCTGCCATGCGGGTCAGCCCGGTGGGCTTCGCTTTCAATACCATGAACAAAGTGCTCAGGGAAGCAGCGGCAAGTGCGGCGGTGACACATAATCATCCTGAAGGCATCAAGGGGGCTCAGGCTGTTGCCCTGACCGTCTTTCTCGCCCGCAGCGGGGCAAACAAGGAAGAAATCAGAAAGGAAATATCCAGCCGTTTTGGTTATGATCTCTCAAGGTCCCATGCTGAAATTCGTCCGGGATACTCGTTTGATGTTTCCTGCCAGGGTTCAGTGCCGGAAGCACTGATCTGCTTCCTTGATTCCAGGGACTATGAAGATGCCGTCCGGAAAGCGGTTTCCCTTGGTGGAGACAGCGATACTCAGGCCTGCATCGCCGGGGCTGCGGCCCACAGTTTCTACGGACAACTTCCGGCTGACATTCTCAGAAATACCAAAATCCTCCTTACCCCTGACCTCCTTGCAATAACTGAAGCTTTCTGCGGTCGCTTTCATATTCCCTGAATTGGTTCACTCCCGGTTTCG
>JBEPXR010000233.1:0-4428 GCA_041641775.1 Desulfobia sp.
CCTGCAGGTGGCTATAATCAGGGGGACTGAACAGTCCCGGCCTCCTTCAGCCTGGCCAGCGATTCATTCACCTGCCGTTTCAGTCTGTGCAGGAGAGCTATGGCCTCTTCCGGCAGCTGCCTGGTTAGGGCGTCCGCAATGGCTGTCTGTATATGGTTTTCCTTTTCCACCGCCTTTTCTATAAGCATTTCCCTTTTGTTTTCGGCAAAAATTGTCTGCAGCCAGGCGGCCAGTCCTTCAAGAGATTCCCGGTCGGGATCCGGGTGTCTGGGCAGTTCCCCCATGCTGGTAATCTGTTCGTCCAGGAGGGCTACCTGTTTACCATGGAGTATAGCCAGCTCGGAGAAAAGCCTGGACAACTCTGCTGAATCGGCTGATTCAGCGAATCTGGTGAAGTGATCGGCGTTCAGCTCGCATAATTCTGCTACTTCGTCCAGAGCCACCACCTTTTCGTTCCGCAGCATTTTTTGATTTCCTCGGTTTAATGATCCATCACGATCTTATTGATTCAGAGGGGGTTTCCTGTCGTCTGCAGCAGGAGTTATTCTGTCTGATAGTCTATCGACTCACTCGCCGATTATTTTGACGAGTACCCGTTTTCTGCGCCTGCCGTCAAATTCACCATAAAATATCTGTTCCCAAGTGCCGAAATCCAGCTTGCCGTCGGTTACGGCCACTACCACTTCCCTGCCCATAATCTGTCGCTTCAGGTGGGCATCCGCGTTGTCTTCATAAGTGTTGTGTTTGTATTGGGAAACAGGAGCATGCGGCGCGAGTTTTTCGAGCCAGACATCATAGTCCTGATGAAGCCCGTGTTCATCGTCATTGATGAACACTGAAGCGGTAATGTGCATTGCGTTGACAAGTATGAGTCCCTCCTTTATGCCGCTTTCCTTGAGACACTTTTCGACTTCAGGAGTTATATTGACCAGAGCTCTCCTGGTCGGGATCTCGTACCATAGTTCTTTTCGATAACTTTTCACTGCTTACCTCCTGTAGAGCATCATTGCAGGTTTCTGGGCTGTGCCAGTACTTCCTGATTAAAATCGATTGGCTTTTTCCTTGCTCCCTTGTTGTAGTTCCCTGTTCGACTGGATGCATGAATCTGATTCCAGGATAATTGGAATTATACAGAATAGTCAAAAATAAAGAGTAAAATCATTTTCTTCTCATTTCGCGGCGCCTCTTTTTGCAGAGAATGCCCTGGAGAATACAGGAAGCAGAGGGCAAAAGCCTTGCGGATATTTTTGGTTCATCTCTTTGTTCGAAATCAAAATCGAAAATTGAAATCGATGAGGAACTGCCCTTTGATCCTTGAACAGTATGCCTGGATAGTCAGGGTGCTGAAAGGCCAGAAAGAGAAAAACTTTAGCCTGGAAGCTGAGGATGCAGAGAATCACCAACAATCAACAACCAACAATCAACAAAATCTCAAATTTCAAGGGGAGGGATTTGTTTTGCGTTGAGCCCGCTGAAAAGATAAGATGGTGTTGTCTACCAGCTGAATATTCCGATTTGAAAAAAAAACATGTTGCAAACGTCGAGGCCAGTCTCACCTATATGGCTTCATGGCCATATTCAGGGGGTGTTTCGGATTTTGTCAAGCAGGTTCCTGACCTCATCCCGACTTGAACATGATACTGTCAGGTCCAGCTTGTCTCTTTCAAATGAAGGGTCATGACTGATACTGATATGAGGCGGCAGGGTGAGCTCTGACAGAAACCGCCGGAATTCGTTTTCCGCCTCACTGAGCAGGGGATAGCGTTTTTCCTGTATGCTCCTCATGTACAGATTCGCCTTCTGGGGTACGTTGGTTAACTGCCGGTCCTGGGGATCTTTTTTGGAAGTTTTCTCAGGGGCATTGATTATTCCGGCCAGATCGGGCTGGGAAAGGATGGAGAGAACCGTGGTTCTGTTGCGGGCCGCCAGTTCACAGCAGGATTCGACCAGTTTTTTCTGGTTGCTGACGCTGAGCTTCAGAAGTTCAATAACTTCAAAAAGAGCCATTCGGTCCGGGAAGGACAGGCCGCCCAGTCTTCGGGCCACCTGTTCACTCAATTGTCCTTGATGCAGAGCTGTCTGCAGAGGTTCGTCGAGTTTCAGCAGTTGGAGTTTTTTGTTAACGTACTCGGCAGATGGCGACAGCCCGAGGGAGGGAAGAAAACGTCCAGCGATATCCTCAGCCGGTAATTCCCTACTGATTTTTTCAAAAAACATGGCCTGTTCGAGGGGGGAGAGGGGGTGGGAAAAGATCGCCTCTTCCCAGAGAATATCCAGGGTCTCCGGAAGGGGAAGATCAAAGGGGACCTTGAGACAGGCGCAGGAATGCATCCCCAGGGAGGATGCTGTATACAGGCGTTTTCTCCCGGCTATAATCCGGTGGGCGAAGTTCTGCTCCCCCTCCTTGATAATGGGAGGAGCAAGGATGCCTACCCGATTTATGGATTCCAGCAGGCTTTGTGATTCCTGTTCCAGGCAGGCTTCGGGGAGCAGGGAAAAACTGAGATCTGTGAAGTTTATGTTCTTAAGCTGGATGCGTGATATCTGCATAGTGTCCACGTTTTAGAGTGCGAAGGTTCGCTGATTTTACCTGAATGCACGAGTATGTTTAAGGGTATGCCCGGATATGTCAATCATTAATTTTGCCCGGGCGGCCGTCAACCGAATGGTTTAATTGTGAACCGTACTGAAATTGACATATCCTGGTTAAGTCGATACCCAGGCCGGCTGCTTGCAGCCGTCATAGAGATTTCGGAAGATCTCCGGCTTCCGGTATATATCGTTGGCGGTGCTGTCCGGGACGGCTTGCTGTACGGAAGAAACAACAGGGACCTCGATCTGGCGGTAGCCGGACAGGGTATTGATTTCGCCCGGAAACTTGCTTCAATTCTGGAAGGGACTTTTGTCCTCCTTGACGAACGGGAAGGTGTGGGCAGGGTGGTCTGGCAGGGATATGATGTCGATCTTGCCGATTTCAAGGATGGTTCGCAAAGCATTGAAGAGGATCTGGTCAAACGCGACTTCACCATAAATGCCATGGCGTTGGCATTTCCGGATCATCCTTTTTCAGCTAAAACGGCTCTGCTTCTCGACCCGGTTGGAGGAGGAAGCGATCTTGAGAAAGGCATGGTCCGGGCTGTTTCCGAGAGGACTTTCAGTGAAGATCCTCTGCGCCTGCTGCGGGCCTACCGCTTTCAGGCAACCCTGGGGTTCAGTCTTGCCGCAGGCACTGAAGAAGAGGTTCGAAGAAGCGTACATCTCATCACCGGTGTCGCCAGGGAGAGAGTGAGCTATGAACTTGATCTGATTATGGCATCCGGCCGAAGCTGCCTGGTTATGAACGGTATCAGAGACGCGGGTTTTTTTCGATATATCCTGCCGGAAATGGAGCGCGGAGCAGGGATTGAGCAGCCGGCAGGCCACCATCTTGACGTCGTCGAACACAATCTGGCCGCACTCTGCGCCATGGAGGATATCCTCCGGGAGCCGGGGAAATATTTTCGCGAGCGCAAGGTGATGCTCCATTTCCTGGAAGGCCGGGAGATCTGCACGAGATTGAAATGGGCGGCCTTTTTTCATGACCTGGGAAAACCCGAGGTCAGAAAAATCCGCAATGAGCGGATTACTTTTTACAGCCATGACCGGGCCGGGGCCGAACAGGTCAGGATAATCGGCATCCGTCTCCGCTGGAGCAGGGAGAAAACGGAACAGGTCAGCCGGCTGGTTGCAAATCATATGTGGCCCTTTCATCTCTGCAATGTCCGCCGGAAGGAAGGGGTAAGTGCCAGGGCCTGCCTCCGTCTGATACGAAAGACCGGTGAGGACCTCCCGGGTCTTTTTCTTCTGGCCATGGCTGACAGTCTGGCAAGTCAGGGACCGGGCCGACCGGTCAATATGGAAAAAGAACTGGCAGAGCTTTTCAGTGAAGTATATGATATTGTTAATAAGGAAGTCTCGCCCGTCCTCGCCGGTCCTCCCCTGTTGACCGGGCATGATCTGATCGATCTGGGGCTCACGCCTGGTCCGGTTTTCCGGGAGATCCTTCAGGAGGCCGAGGAGGCCAGGGTTTCAGGGGAAATACGGAGCCGTGAGGCGGCCATTGACTGGCTGAAAAATTGTGTTGAGCGGAAGTATTCCGGCGAGATAAAGCGGAATTCGAAACAGAGATGACGTTTTCCAGATTTAGAGAGAAGGAGAGGATATGACGACCTTGACCAGCGATGACAGTTTCTCCAGTCACCCGTACGCCTCGGTTTTCGGGACCACGGGAGTAGAGCAGTTCAAGGAAACGATAATGCACCACCTCCTGAGTTTTCAGGGGCGTGATCCGGCAAGGGCCGGGAATCGGGATCTTTACAAAGCCTTGGCCTACACCCTGCGGGATGTCCTGGTAGAGAAGTGGATCAAGACCCAGAATGAATATTATAG
>JBEPXR010000234.1:0-4423 GCA_041641775.1 Desulfobia sp.
ATATTCGTCCTTTTCTATACCGTATACCTCGAAAGAGTACTGTTCGGCAATCAGCATGATGTTGCCGATACCGCAGCCCGCGTCAAAAAAAGTCAACGGCCTGTCATCGCTCTCCTTCTCCAGGTGGTCCCGGGCAATCATGATTTCCTCGATGGCCTGGCGGGTATCCATGGCAATGAAGGGATATTCCCTGCTGGTCTCATTTTTGGTGGCCTTGCGGGACTGTCCACTGTAATAGCCGATAAAACGGTTGATAATGCCTAAATAGACGTCCCGTTCTTCTTCGCTGAGACCGTCTTTGGTATTGGTTAATGAATCCTGCGACACCAGGGTCCTCCTTTTTGCTGAGTGGTGATCTGACGTTCCCGGATGGGCAAATTAGTTCCGCTAAGCGCTAAGGAAGTATACTAAAAAAGTCAGGTTAAGCCAGAAAAATTCTTGACATTGATTTAGGCAAGCCTTATTCTAATGGTAGCTTGAGTTAGGTTGCCCTAATTTGTTGGAGTTCATATTCCAGCTGCTGCGGGGAAGGAGTTGTTGAAAGAACCGTTGGAGCTGAGGAGATAGATGTATGGCTTACTTTGATACACTGTTGACAGTGCTGATCGTCGCCGGAGCGGTCCTTTATCTGTTACTGAGGGCGTTCAAGGGCAGGGGGGGCTGTGGTTGCGGCTGCAGAAAAGATAATTCCCCTATAACTGAAATCCATGATTTGAGAGACAAAGAAAATGGTTAGCTTCTGGAAAGGAAGAAAAAGAGGAACGTGCAAGGCCGGGGTCAATCAGTGCGCTCCTGGTCCAGGGAAGTGCCGGCGCATGCGACTCCGGGAAATGAAACGGAACCAGCGGGGCAGAATAGCCGCGATCAAGCAGGGCGGGGAATTGGGCCGGAGGCTCCGGGATATGGGGCTGGTTCCAGGAACGGAAATCACTATCCAGAAAAGAGCCCCTCTTTACGACCCGGTGGCCTTGAGAGTCATGGGCAGTGTGGTTAGTCTGCGTAACAATGAGGCCGATTTGATTGAGGTGGATGTCGAGGAAGAGGAGGCGGCGTGAGCAGTACCGTTAAAATTGCTCTGGCCGGCAACCCCAATTCAGGTAAAACCACTCTCTTCAATACCCTTACCGGCTCCCGCCAGCATGTGGGGAATTATCCAGGTGTTACCGTTGAAAAAAAGGAAGGCGTCTATCACCTGGAAGGTAGATCTATACACATCGTCGATCTGCCGGGAACCTATTCCCTGTCGGCCTATTCCGTGGAGGAAGTGGTGGCCCGGGACTTCCTGGTCAATGAAAAGCCCGGCGCCATCGTCAATATCGTCGACGCCACCAACCTGGAGAGAAATCTTTATCTGACCACCCAGTTTTTCGAGCTGGGCATCCCTGTGATCATCGCCTTGAACATGATCGATGCCGCGGCTGACCGCGGCATCCAGATTAAAACCGAGGTCCTGGCCGAGCGCCTCGGAGTGCCGGTAGTCCCCATCGTGGCCAGAAACGGCCAGGGCGTGAACCGGCTTATGGAAGAAACCGTCCGGCTGGTGAACAGGACCGGGGTATGGCAGCCCAAGCGCATTTCCTACGGTGATGACATCGACCATCTTCTTCTTTCCCTGGAAGAGAGGGTCAAGGAGGCTGGTTTTCTGACTTCCATCTATCCGGCCCGTTGGATCGGTTTGAAATACCTGGAAAACGACGACCAGATCCTGGCCCAGGGCCGTAGGGAAAATTCCGAACTTTCCGCAGACCTGGAGAAAGAAGTAGCCGGTGTGGTCGGTCATCTCCGGGACACCCTGGACAGTGAGCCCGAGGCTGTGGTGGCCGATCACCGCTATGGCTATATCAAGGCCATTCTCAGTGAAGGAGTAATCGTCCGCAAGCATGATCTGGGCCGTCTTTATCTTTCAGATCGGCTCGACATCGTCCTCACCCATCGCCTGGCCGGCCCGGTTATCATGGGTTTCATTGTCTTCGGCCTCTATCATTTCACCTTTACTTACAGCGAATGGCCGGTCGCGCTCCTGGAAAATTTTTTCGGCTGGCTTAGCGGATTTGTCGACTCAGCCCTGCCGGAAGGCGCCCTCAAGTCTCTGCTGACTGCCGGAATCATCGACGGAGTGGGCGGGGTGCTCGGATTTGTACCCCTGATCATGTTCATGTTTTTCGGCATCGCCGTTCTGGAGGATTCCGGCTACCTGGCCCGAGTCGCCTTCATGCTGGACAGGGTTTTTCGGATTTTCGGGTTAAACGGCAGTTCGGTAATGTCCTACATCATTTCGGGAGGCATTGCCGGCGGCTGTGCGGTCCCCGGCGTTATGGCGACCAGAACGCTTCGCTCCCCCCGGGAGAGAATGGCCACCCTCCTCACCGCACCCTTCATGAACTGCGGCGCCAAGCTCCCTGTTCTCGCCCTGCTTATCGGTGCCTTTTTTTCGGCGAACCGGGCCAAGTACATGTTTTTTTTCACCCTGCTGGCCTGGGCCGTGGCCCTCCTGGTTGCCAAGTTCCTGCGGTTGACCGTCCTTAAGGGGGAAGCCACCCCGTTCGTTCTGGAACTCCCTCCCTACCGGGTTCCGACCTTGAAAGGGCTGTTGATTCATACCTGGGAAAGAACCTGGGAATATATAAAGAAGGCGGGTACCGTTATCCTGGGGATCTCCATCGTTCTTTGGGCTCTGATGACCTATCCCAATCTGCCGCCAGAAAAGGAGAGGGCTTTTGAAACTTCGCGCCAGCAGATCATGACCACCTATGGATCCGAGGTTGTCAGGCAGGTTGAAAAAGGCAGCCCCCCCTTTGCAGGAGAGGCTGAAGAACTCCATGAAGAGCTTCTGGAACTGAAGAGGGAACGGACGGCCATGGACCTCCGTTATTCTGTGGCCGGCAGAATTGGAACCGCCCTCGAGGAGGTGACCCGCATTGCCGGTTTCGACTGGCGGACCAATATCGCCCTGGTTGGTGGAATCGCCGCCAAGGAGGTGATCGTTTCCACTCTGGGAACCGCCTATTCCCTGGGCAAGGTGGAAGCAGAAGAACATATCTCCATCGCCGAAACCCTGGCAGAGGACCCGACCTGGAACCCGGTGGTGGCCTTGAGCGTCCTGATCTTCATGTCCTACTATGCGCCCTGCTTCGTTACGGTTGTCTGCATATCCCGTGAAGCCGGTTCCTGGAAATGGGGGGCTTTTTCAATGGTCTTCAACACCCTGTTCGCCTTTGCCCTGGCCACCATCGTCTACCAGGTGGGATCGCTGCTCTACCTGAATTGAGCAGTGGATGTATCCATCAGGGGCCAGAGGCTACCCTGTATTGTTCACTTCTTTTTACTGTTTTTCTCTACAGCTTATCGTTTATTTTTTCCTTCATAATGGACAGGTGTCACCTCCTTCAATACAATATTATTTCAAGAGGACCGATTTACTTCCTTAAATACGTGCAGATTGTTGCTGTTGAGATAAGGAGGGCACGGTATCCTCAGCGATCCCAATAATCCATAGGAGGTTTTGAGATGAAAAATGACGATCGTAAACCCACCACGAACGATGCCGGAATCCCGGTATCCAGTGACGAGTATTCACTCACAGTGGGACCTGACGGACCCATTCTGCTGCAGGACCATTATCTTATTGAGCAGATGGCCAATTTCAACCGGGAGCGGATACCGGAGCGCCAGCCCCATGCCAAAGGGGCAGGGGCCTTTGGTTACTTCGAGGTAACCGGGGATGTCAGTGCCTATACCAAGGCCGCGGTATTCCAGCCGGGTACGAAGACAGATACCTTGATCCGGTTCTCCACGGTAGCCGGCGAACGGGGCAGTCCCGATACATGGCGGGATCCGCGTGGCTTCGCCCTCAAGTTTTACACCAGCGAGGGCAATTACGACATGGTGGGGAACAATACCCCGGTTTTTTTCGTGCGCGACCCCATGAAATTTCAGCACTTTATCCGTTCCCAGAAGCGCCGGGCGGACAACGGACTTCGGGACCACGACATGCAGTGGGACTTCTGGACCCTTTCGCCCGAGTCCGCCCACCAGGTTACCTGGCTGATGGGAGACCGTGGAATTCCGAAAACCTGGCGGCACATGAACGGTTATTCGAGTCATACCTACATGTGGGTCAACGCAGATGGCGAACGCTTCTGGGTCAAGTACCACTTCAAGACCGACCAGGGCATCGACTTTCTTACCCAGGAGGAAGCGGACCACATTGCGGGGATGGACGCCGACTACCACCGCCGCGATCTGTTTGAAGCGATCAACCGGGGCGAGTATCCAAGCTGGACACTGAAGGTCCAGATAATGCCTTTCAAGGAGGCGGAAACCTACAGGTTCAATCCCTTCGACCTAACCAAGGTGTGGCCGCACAGCGATTATCCACCGCACGAAGTCGGCCGGTTGACACTGAACCGCAATCCCACCGATT